>CACIWU010000045.1 GCA_902590435.1 uncultured SAR324 cluster bacterium
AATAAGATAAAAAAAAATATAAAAAATGATTATATTTTGCCTTGTATTAAAATCAATTATCAAATAAAGTTGTTCAATATTAGTCATATATGAGTTTTTAAAATAATTTAAATTTAAATCTTTTATTTTTATTATATTTTATAAAAATGGATACTTAATAATGAAAAATTTTCCAGTTAATATTAGCGATATAAAAAAAGAATATAAAAAATTTTTAATAAAATTTAAAAGTCTTGAATTATCAACAATCGGTGGTAAAGGTAACCCTGAATCAAGTTATGCTCCTTTTGTTAGAGATAACAATAATAATTTTTACATTTTTGTAAGTTCTCTTGCTAATCACTCAAAAAATCTTTTTAATGATAGAAGAGCTGGGATAATGTTGATTGAATCGGAAGTGAATGCTGAGAATATTTATGCAAGAAAGAGAGTTGTTTTTGATTGTAAAGTTAAACCTATGAAAGAAGATTCTGAGGAATGGTATAAAATTATGATTGAATTTGAAAAAAGTGCCGGACAAATTATGAAAATAATACGTACTTTACCAGATTTTAATTTACTATGTTTGGAACCACTATCAGGAAGGTTTATCAAAGGATTTGGAATGGCATATAAAATATCAGGTAAAAAAATGGATAATTTGACACATATTAATCCTGGGAAAAAATGAATTATATTTTAAAATGCCGCTTCAAGTAAAGACTTAGTATATTTATTTTTTGGTTTTTTTAAAATTTCTCCTGTTGGACCTGACTCAACAGCTATTCCGTCTTTCATAACTATTATATCATGACATAGAGTCTTTATAACTTTTAAATCATGACTTATAAACATGTAAGTAATGTTATACTTTCTTTGTAAATTTCTTAAAAGATCTAATACTTGAGATTGTACAGAGCGATCAAGTGAAGATGTAGGTTCATCTAGAATTAAAAAATTTGGTTTCAAAATCAAAGCACGTGCGATCGCAATACGTTGCCTTTGTCCTCCAGAAAATTCGTGAGGGTAACGGTTCCTCATATTAGGATCTAGTCCTACTTCTTCAAGTACTTTTATTATATTATCTAGGTGACTTTCTTGATTATCAATATCGTGAATTTCCAAACCTTCAGATACAATTTGTTCAACTGTCATTCTAGGACTTAAACTACCAAATGGATCTTGAAAAACAATTTGAATATTTTTTCGAATAGTTGTTATTTGTTTGTGGCTCAATTTATTTATGGAAATATTATCAATATAGGTTTGTCCTTCACTTTTTATCAGGCGTAATAAAGCTAGTCCTAAAGTCGATTTGCCCGATCCACTCTCTCCAACTATCCCTAGACTATAACCTTTTCTTATTTTAATACTTACTCCGTCAAGTGCTTTAATATAACCAATAGTTTTTTTTAAAATTCCTTTTTTAATAGGGAACCAGACTTTAAGATTATTTGTTGAAACAAAAATGTTTGTAGGTTTAATTATTTTAACTGGGTTACCACTTGGTTCTGATTCTAAAAGTTTTTTTGTGTAATGATTTTGAGGATTGGAAAAAATTAGATTTGTATGACCCGTTTCGACTATTTCACCTTTGGTCATTACTGAGACTTTGTCAGAAAAATTGCGAACAATTCCAAAATCATGAGTAATTAGTAAAATAGCCATATTAAATTTTTTCTGTAAATTTAATATGAGTTTCATAATTTGAGATTGTATTGTTAAGTCAAGTGCTGTAGTGGGTTCATCTGCGATAAGTAAATCAGGTCTATTAGCTATTGCCATGGCAATCATTACACGTTGTCTTTGTCCTCCACTTAACTCATGTGGTAAAGCATTCAAACGTTTTTTTGGATTTTGTATCTCAACCATTTCAAGTAATTCTAATGTCCTATCAATAGCATGTTTATTGCTTAGACCTTGATGAACAAATAATACTTCTTTTATCTGTTTTTCAATTGTATGTAACGGGTTTAATGCGCTCATAGGTTCTTGAAAAATCATTCCAATTCGATTACCCCTAACATTTCTAATTTGTTGTTCAGACATACTTAGTAAATTTTGCCCTTCAAACTTAATATCTCCTTCAATAAATGAAGCAGATTTTGGTAAGAGTCTCAATATTGAATATGCAGTAACTGATTTCCCAGAGCCACTTTCACCAACTAGTGCAACTGTTTCTCCCCTTGAAATTTCTAATGATGCTTTTTTTACTGCATTTATATTTCTTTCACCTCCGGTGAATACTATAGACAAGTTATTTATTGAAAGTAGATGGGATTTCATTTTTCTAAATTAAAATATTTTTACCTATTTCAGTAGCATTTTCTTTAGATAATTTCGCTTTATCTAACTTATATGGTACTTCAATTCCTTTTTTAAATGCATTTCTCTGGGACAAATCTTGTAACCAGCGAAGCAGATTTGTAAGGTGGTTTATTTCTAAGCCAGCCCAAATGTGTCTTTTAACCCACGGCCAAGTTGCTATATCAGCTATTGAAAAATCTCCTGCTAGGAACTGGTTTTTTTTTAGTTGATCATCAAGTACAGAATATAAACGCATGGTCTCTCTTTGATAGCGTTCAATTGCATATTCAATTTTTGTTGGAGCATATCTCAAAAAAACATGTGCCTGACCTTGCATTGGTCCAATACTTCCCATTTGAAACATTAGCCATTGAAGAACTATTGACTTCTCCTTGGCATCTGAAGGTAAAAATTTATCACATTTTTCTGCTAAGTAAATTAATATTGCTCCAGATTCAAAAACTTTAAAATGCTCATTATCATGATCGACTATTATAGGAATTTTACCATTTGGATTTAATTTTAGAAATTTTGGTTTCTTTTGATCCATTTTACCTAGATCTACTGAAATTATATTGTAAGGCAGTTTGAGTTCTTCAAGAAGTATAGAGACTTTATACCCATTTGGGGTATGACTAGTATACAAATCAATCATTATTTATTTTTTTGAAATATCTTTTTGCTTTTTTAAATTCTAAAGGTGTATTTGCATCTCTACAAATCCATGGTGTTTCTTCAGGTGCAGAAAGTTTAGCCATTTTCCAACCACTCCAAAGTAGTATAGGTCGTCTTTTTCCATTAGAAAGAATCTTACCCGCTGGTTCCAAAACTTTTCTCCTATATATACCTAATAATGGATTTGTGATATTGTTTTCTTCAGTACAAACTATGTCATATTCTTCTGTCATTACGTCACGTAAAGTTTGAAGCCAATCACTTGTTAAATATGGCAAGTCACATGTAAGTAAAAAAATATTTTGAATTTCTGGATCTAAAAGAGGTAGTGCATCAACAATTCCCTGAAGTGGACCTCTTCCACTTACTGAATCCCAACCAACTTTGATCCATGTTTCTAATTCTTTATTAATCTTTGGAATTGATTGACCTGGAGCTCTTACTACTACGGTTTCTTCCACAATTGGTTGTAAAATAAATAACAATCTTTCAAGTAATGTATGTCCTTCAATTTCAAGGCTAGCTTTATCTTTGCCCATCCTGGTAGATAACCCTCCAGCTAGCAGAATTGCACCGTATTTTTCTCTCATCAAAATTTTGTAAAATTAATTTTTTTAAATAAAAAATAATCAGAACTTAATTATGTTCAAAATAATTATTATAATTAAATATTACTTATTTATTTTAAAATTAATATTAAAAAAATATAGCTATTAAAAGTTAAATTATTGCATTCGTTTAAAAAATAAAACTTTTTTTAAAAAAAGTTGTGATTTGAATTATGTGAGAGGATTTAATGTGTTGTAGAATATTCATTTTTGTGAGATATAGTAAATGTAATCTGTCCAAAAGAAAGGCGTTTTTTGTCATGATCTATAATGAACTTTTGCAGTTTTTTACTATTTTTAAGGATATTAATTTTTTTAATAACTTTAAATAGATTTTTCTCAGAAACTAAGCTCCAAATTGAATCTCCACTCCTCCACTTAGGATTAAGTGGTCCATTCCCATTAAAATACTCTTTTCCTTGTAGAGTTAAATTAAATGGTACCTTGTGAATAGTATTTGTAAATCCTATATTTTTTAGAATTTTAGATAAACTATCTAAATCTATAGTTTTTTTCAAAACTCTATTTAAGGCATTTGGAATTAGTTGGTAATACCAAAATCCATTATTTAGTTGTTCTGGACTGCAACTATTAATAATTAAACGCCCTTCGGGTTTGAGAATTCTGTAAAATTCTTTAAAAACTTTTGAATGATTTTTCCAGTACAGTCTTGCGTTGTCAGGTAAATGGTGAAGAACCTGATTTACTATGATAGCATCGGCAAATTGATTATCAAATTTTAAAGAATCGATAGTTGTAAGGTTAAAACGAATATTTTTTTTATTTATAGAATTTATTCTTTTCTTGGCTTTTTTTAGCATTTCATAGTTAATATCTACTGCTTCTATCCATCTCACCTTATTTATTAAAGCTTCAGAATATAATCCAGTTCCACAACCTGCATCGACAATCACCTGATGTCTAAGAGGAGTAGGACTCCTTTTTAGTTCTTTAATTATAATATCTATTCCTAAAGCAGATCTAGTATTATCAAAAAACGAACTAGTTTTATTATAGTCCTCATATGAACTCATGTGATATATATTTTATTAATATTATGTGTCGTTATTTATAAAATTATTAAAACATTAAAACAATTGAAACTAAAATTAAAAAAATAATTTAATATATTAATAGTTTTAGCACATTTTCTTGTAAAAATAATTATCTAGATATTCAAAATAATGAACTGTTGTATTATTGTTTTCTATAATAATAACACTATATGAAGGAGCTTCATGACAATAATTCAAATACTTTTTCTCTTTTTGATCTAATTGTATTTGATGATTCGTACCTCGCACAGCACTGAATGGAATTTTATTCCAACTACCACTAACATTTCTGTGTACGTGTCCGAAGAATATATGTTTGATGTTAGAAAATTTTTTTACTATTTTTTCAATACGATGGAAATCTTTGTTAATACTGATTCTATCAAGAGCAGGGATTCCAATATTAAATGGTGGGTGGTGCATAAAAAGATAAACTGATTCTTCCTCCGCTTTATCGAGTTGATCGTGAAGCCAAATTTCTCTTTTTTCACAAAAAGAACCAAAATCTTTTCCATTTTCTACAGTATCCAATAAAATTATTTTTCCAAATGTGGTAGTTATTGATTGTTGTACAAAACCATTTTTGTCTAACGGTACTTCAGTAAAAATTTCAGAAAATATATTACGATGGTCATGATTACCAATTAGTGGATAATATGGAATATTGAGTTTTTTAAGAATTTTACTCAAATATAAATAGGATTGACGATCACCGTTATTAGTTAAATCTCCAGTAATGATACAAAGCTCTGAATCACTATGGAATTTGTTAACACTTGCTACACATGCTTTAAGATTTTTAGAAGGACTTAGATCGTATAGGTAAGCCTTTTCAGGTATCAAATGAGTGTCTGTTATCTGAATTATTTTCATCAGAAATTTAACTCTTAATTAATCCGGGGTAAGTATCTTAATTAATTTGTTAACAATTATTAGTATTTACGTTATGGTTTCATACAATAATACCATGGATTATTATTGCTATTGATATATATACCGATGCTTCTATAGCACCTACACCAACATTTCGTTCTACGTGAATTTCTTTATTTAAGTCAAATGGAGTCACCCAATCCAGTGATCTTCTTCCTAAACTTAAGCAAATTAAACCTATAAATAAATAGAGTGCTGTTGTTATCAACTCGGCACTTAATAAAGAGAAGCGTCCAGGATCATCTTGGTTTACAAAACTAAACATCTCATAGCTTACAACTCCAGATACTGAGGCATGAACGATTACTGCCATAGCGATGAAGAATCCAGCTTCAGTAATACCAGTTGCTAAATTTTTTTCTTCAGAAGTCTCTTTACTTAAATCATATGGAGTTATCACATTTAAAACTTTTCTACCAATGAATAAACAGACAATACTGACCAAAAAATATATTAAGATTTCTAATGTAATATTAATGAAATGGTTAATTAACATAAACTTCTCCAAATTAAAGTTTTTTGAAATAAATATTTTATTCTTAATGATTTTATTTTAAATTTTTGTGAAACTTTTTATATCATATCATTTTATTATCAAATAGTATCAAACTATTATTAAATATAGACTTTATTATTTTTTTTGAATTGTACACTAGTAAAATCCATCCGCAAGTTTGAGATTAAAATAATGTATAAACTATTAAACTCACAATTTATATTTTTTAAAATAAGAAATATTTTTTACATTTAATTATTAATTAAAATACTATCTAAATTTAATACTTTACAAAGTTATAGTACAGTTCAAATATCTTAATATTTGTGGATTAATTTTGTAATCATCATATCAAATAAAGTTGACTAAATGTTTTTTTTTACGTATAAGATTTCTACAAGATTTTGATTTTAAAACATAGATTGTTAACATAAAAAAAAATGGAAAGTTTTAAATTCCTGAAAATATTATAGAGAGTAAATCTTTATCTTTAGAATTTTCTTTTCTCAAACTTATTTAAAATATTACATCATTTTACTATTAACAAAAAAATACTAGTTTTTTATTTGTGATATATGAATTGATGATATTTAATTTTAGATGTTTTTTTAAAATAATTAATAGTGGGGACTAGCATATGAAAATGACTACCGAAGAAGCCTTTATAAAAGTTCTTCAAAAACATGGTATTGAACACGCTTTTGGTATAATCGGATCAGCATTTATGCCAATTTCAGACAATTTCACCAAAGCAGGAATTACATTTTGGGATGTTGCGCATGAATGCAATGGCGGATATATGGCAGATGGATATACAAGAACTACTGGAAAAATGTCAATGATTATTGGACAAAATGGTCCTGGAATTACAAACTTTGTTACTTGTGTAAAAACAGCATATTGGAATCATACTCCCATGTTGTTAATTACTCCTCAAGCTGCAAATAAATCAATTGGTCAAGGCGGGTTTCAAGAAGTTGAACAGATGGCCGGGTTTAAAGATATGGTAGCTTATCAGGAGGAGGTTCGTGACCCCACTCGTGTTGCTGAGGTACTGAATCGTGTAATTACTAAAGCAAAAAGGATGTCTGCTCCTGCTCAAATAAATATACCTCGTGATATATGGACTAAGGTTATTGATATTGAGTTGCCAGAGATTGTTGAATTTGAACTTCCAACAGGAGGGCCTGATGCTATAAATAAAGCGGCTAAATTGTTAACTGAAGCTAAATTCCCTGTAATTTTAAATGGTGCAGGTGTAATATTAGGTAATGCTATTCCAGCTTCTATAGAATTAGCGGAGAAACTTGATTCACCTGTTTGTTGCAATTATCAGCATAATGATGCTTTCCCCGGATCTCATCCTCTTTTTGCAGGCCCACTAGGTTATAACGGATCTAAGGCAGCAATGGAATTAATTAAAATGGCAGATGTTGTTTTAGCTCTTGGTACTCGTCTAAATCCATTCTCAACTCTTCCATGTTATGATTTGGATTACTGGCCAAAAAATGCACAGTTGATTCAAGTTGATATTAATCCAGACAGAATTGGCTTAACTAAATCTGTTTCAGTAGGAATCGTTGGTGATTCTAAGCATGTTGCTGAACAAATACTAAGTAATTTAGGTGATTCTGCAGGTGATAAAGATCGTGATGAGAGAATAAAGTTAATTTCAAGTAAAAAAACAAACTGGGCGAAAACTCTTGCCACTTTGGATTTTGAAAATGACGATCCAGGAACCACTTGGAATGAACGTGTTAGAAAAAATCAGCCGGATCATATGTCACCTAGAATGGCTTGGAGAGCAATTATGAAAGCATTACCTAAGGATGCTATAATTTCATCTGATATAGGAAATAATTGTGCAATTGGGAATGCGTATCCAACTTTTGAAAGTGGTAGAAAATATTTAGCTCCTGGTTTATTTGGTCCTTGTGGTTACGGATTCCCTTCGATAATTGGTGCAAAAATTGGAAATCCAAAGACTCCAGTTGTTGGATTTGCAGGAGATGGTGCTTTTGGAATTTCTATGAATGAAATGACGGCAATAGGTAGAAGTGAATGGCCTGGAATAACAATGATAATTTTCAGGAATTATCAGTGGGGAGCTGAAAAACGAAATTCTACTCTTTGGTATGAAGATAATTTTGTAGGTACTGAACTTGATTTGCAGGTATCATATGCTGATATAGCAAAGGCTTGTGGTGTCAATGGTGTTCAAGTAAGAAACATGCAAGAACTTACAAATGAGCTTGAAAAATCGATAAAAAAACAAATGGAAAAGAGAGAAACTACTTTTATTGAGTTAATTTTGAATCAAGAGTTAGGAGAACCTTTTCGAAGAGATGCAATGACAACTCCAGTCCCGGTTGCGGGCATTAATCGAAAAGATATGCAACATCAATAATTGTATTTTGAAGAAATGAAAAATTAAAGGAAAAGTTATGGATACGCAAAAAATGAAAACGCCAGATTTTCTATGGCGTCCAATGACTCAACATAAAGCTTTGCTTAATAATCGTCCCAAACATATTGTAAGGGGTGATGGATGTTTTATGATAAATGAAGATGGTAATCGAATTCTTGATGCAACAGCAGGTTTATGGTGCGTGAATGTTGGTCACGGCAGAAAGGAATTAGCTCAAGTTGCAAAAGATCAAATGGAAAAACTTGCATACGTTATTCCTGTAATGACTTGTGATCCGGCAGTAGAATTATCTGGAAAAATGTTGGAAATGCTAGATATGGAAAAAGGTCATGTTTATTTTACTAGTAGTGGTTCAGAGGCAAATGAGACTGCTTTTAAAATAGTTCGACAGTATCATTTACAAACAGGTAGTTATAGAAAAACAAAAATAATTTCTCGTCACCGTGCTTATCATGGCAATACATTGGCAACTATGACAGCTACTGGTCAAGCAGAAAGGAAGATCGGTTTTGAACCTTTAGCGCCAGGATTTTTGCATGTTCCTCCGCCTTACCCATATCGAAGGCATGCTAAGTTAAGTATTGAGGAACATGGTTTAGAATGTGCAAAATTTTTAGAAGATACCATTATTCATGAGGGTGAGGATACTGTAGCTGCAGTAATAATGGAACCTATGATATCTGGAGGTGGAGTTCTTGTTCCTCCTGATAACTATTGGCCTGAAGTTAGGAAAATATGTGACAAGTATAATGTTTTAGTTATTATGGACGAAGTTGTTTCTGGTTTTGGTAGAACTGGTAAAATGTTTGGTCATGAACACTGGGGTGTAAAGGCTGATATTTTCACTTTCGCTAAGGGAATGGCTAGTGGATACATGCCTATTGCAGCTACTGTTGTTAAAGAAAATATATTTGAAGCATTTTACGGAGAAGCGAATGAACTAAAGCATTTTAGACAGGTTAATACATATGGCGGTCATCCGGTTGCTAGTGCAGTTAGTTTAAAGAATATTGAAATTGTAAACCAAGAAAATTTAGTTCAAAATGCAGATAAAATGGGTGAATACATGAGAGAAAGGTTAAATTCATTAGCTGATCATCCTTATGTTGGAGAAATTCGTGGGAAGGGATTGCTTCTAGGAGTAGAATTGGTTTCCGATAAAGATAAGAAAACCCCAATGGAAATGGCCCAAGCAAATACAATAGTTCAAAATTGTCTTAAACAAGGAGTTTCAATAATGCGTAATGGGTTTACAATCCCTGGTTTAGGCAATATACTTATCATGTGCCCACCTTTGATACTTCAAGAAAGTGAAGCAGATCAAATTGTAGATGCAGTTAGTAATTCCTTAAAGCAAGCTTTAAATTGAAAATGTAAGAATAATATAATTTTTTCAATTCAAAATTTTAGTATAAAAGTTAGGAAAGATTAATTAAAAAAACAAATCATAGGAACAAATAATGCGTATTGGTATACCAAAAGAAATTAAGGAAATGGAAAATCGTGTCGGAGCTACTCCTGCAGGAGTAGCTGAGTTTGTACGTAATGGACATCAAGTTATGGTGGAGAAAAATGCTGGTCTGGGTAGTGGATTTGAAAACGTTGAGTATCAGGAAGCTGGCGGATTTCTTGTAAATACAGCTAGTGAAGTTTGGTCTTCTAGTGAAATGATATATAAGGTTAAAGAGCCTCTTGCAGCTGAATATGGTTATTTTAGAGAG
>CACIWU010000046.1 GCA_902590435.1 uncultured SAR324 cluster bacterium
CTGTATGTATTTCTATGGTTTCCTCTGAAAATGAAGTTTTATTACCATTTTTGGATTTAGCTAATTCTTTTTCTAATCGCTCATCAATTGACAGATCTTCTTCAGTAGCAACAATATTTATTTTATATCCTATTAATTTCGAAGCTAAACGAACATTTTGACCTTTGTGCCCTATTGCTAGTGATAATTGATTTGGTGCAACAATTACATCTATTTGTTTTGTTTCTTCGTCTATTTCTAAACTGTCAATTTCCGCAGGGGCTAGTGCATTACATGTATATTCATCAATATCCTCGCTCCATCTAACTATATCAATTTTTTCACCATTTAAATCATTTACAATTGTCTGTACTCTGTTACCACGCATTCCTACACAAGAACCTACTGGATCAACTTCTTCATCTGTAGAATATACTGATATTTTAGCTCTTCGACCTGGCTCTCGAGCTGCATTTACTACTTTTACTATCCCATCAAATATTTCAGGAACTTCCATTTCAAACAATTTAATTAATAAACCTGGATGTGTTCTTGAAATTGTAAGCTGTGAATCTTTATGAGGATTGTCCGTAACATCGAGGAGAATAACTCTAACATGGTCTCCAAAAGTAAAGTTTTCACCATGAATTTGTTCTCTTTTGAACAAATATGCTTCGACTCTGTTTTGAAAGCTGAAAGAAACTCTACCATTTGGTTCAACACGTAAAACTGAGCCAGTTAAGACTTCGCCAATTTTTTCTGAGAATGTAGAGACTACCATTTGTCTTTCTGCTTCTTTTAAACTACCAAATATTATTGGGCGGGTAGAGTGAGCAATACGTTGAAATTCTCGATCACTAATTTCGTATTCTACTTCATCACCCAATCCAGCCTCTGGATCTATTGCCACAACATCTTCTACAGATATTTCATTGTTTTTATCTTCAACTATTTCTACTACCTCTTTGAAATGAGACAAAATTATTTTACCAGTTTTTTCATCTATTTGTCCTTCAATTTCTCGATAAGGTAGTTTGCGTTGAGCAGCTTGCACCAATGATTCTTCTACTAACTTTATAACTATTTCATGATCTAAGCCTTTTTCCTTGGAGAAGTCTTTTATGACTTCAAATAAATTCTCTTTCAAAATGTTCCTTTTTTTTCTACTGTTTTAAATTATTTTAATTATGTCATTAAATTTTGATTTCTGGTTCTAAGTTAGCTTTTGAAATATGCGAAAATGGAATTTGTATACAATTATTTGTATTTACTATTTTCAAACTTACTCCTTCTTTATTTGATTTAATAATATTTCCAGTAGCAGTCTTTAATCCTTGAATTTTTTGAAAAAGCTTCACTTTAATTCTCTTACCTTTGAAAATCTGGAAATGTTCAGGTTTACGTAATCTCATAAAAATTCCTGGTGAGGAAATTTCTAGACTATGTTTATCCAGTCTTATCCCTTTATTTACCAATATTTCTGTTGCTAAATTATTTACTTTTATGCAGTCATTAATCTCAATTCCCTTAAATCGATATATAAATAATTGAATTATTTTTTCTGAATCTTGATTAATTAATTTTATATCAAGTAAATTATACCCTTTTTTTTTAATGGTATGGCAAGTAATTTTAATAAATTATCTTCATCCAGTAGCATATGCTAAAACTAATAATATGATTTTCTAAAATATTTTTATATAACAATCGTTTTATTTTTTCAGTTTCGTCTTAATTTGTCGAATCATTTTTTAGTAATTCTTAAGCTTTTCTATTAATAGTTAAGTAGTTTACTAATTGTTCAAGTAAAAATTTTGCGGGATGATCAGGTAGTTTATCTAGGGTATTTGATGCTAAATCAGCCTGATTTTTACAATAATTATAAACGGCTTTAATTGCACCCGAATTATGAGCACAATCAATAACCCATTTTATATCTTCATTGGATACATTTTCTCTTGATTTTAGCAAGATATTACGTAAATAATCTCCATCTTTATTGTTTAGACGATCAAATAATTCAATCGTTATCAAAGTTCGCTTACCTTCTAAAATGTCACCACCTTTTTCTTTGCCGTAACCTCCAGATCCTGGGCTTGGTGGATAATGTTCACTATTTTCTGTAAGATTCAATAAATCGTCTCTTATTTGAAATCCAATTCCTATTGCTTGACCAAAAACACCTATTTTGTTGAAATAATCTTTTGATGCCCCACCAATCAATGCTCCACACTGGCATGGTCCACTTCCTGAGTAAAATCCTGTTTTCTTTATAATCATTTCTCTGTATTCATTTTTATTTGGAAAAATATTATTTTCTATCCATCCTATGTCTAGAGCTTGACCTTCAAAGGTATGTCTCATAACCATGTTTAAATGTGTGTGAATTTTTATTGCAAGATCATTATTTAATAATTGATGATTTTTAAGTAATGTTTCATGTACGAGACCAAATAAAGCATCACCTGAATTAATAGCTAGTGCATTCCCCCACTTAAGATGTAGAGTAGGTTTCCCCCTTCTAATTTCAGAATTATCCTCAATATCATCGTGGATAAGTGCAAAATTGTGAAATAATTCCAAGGCTACTGCAGAAATTAATGCATCATTAGGGTTACCTCCAAATAATTCACAGCAAAGAAAAACTAGAGCAGGGCGAAATTTTTTTCCTCCTCTTTGTGGATAATCCTTAATTAAATTATAAAGAAAATCCTTTGAGTTACCTTTAGGAATGTACTTAATAGTTTCTTCTCCGATACATTTACTTATGTCTTTTAGATAAGAATTTAAATTTTTATAATTGTTTGATGAAATAATCATTAATTATGAATTGTCGTAATAAAACAAAAAAATAAAAATTTGGATATTTTTAGAATGATTGAAGTTTTGGGATTCTAAAATTATTTTTAATACGTTTATTAGCTTCATTGAGGCCATTTACTGGTAAAATAACGCTTATTCTATCAGAACCTGGAAGAAAATCTATTCTATGAAAATTGTTTATTGGTTTAAAAAATGAATTTTTTACATCTTTAAGGTTTTTAATTAATTTATCATTTATTTTCAAAACAATAGCATTTGAAATATTTTGATATCCAATGTTTACTTGATCTGGAATGACTTTTGTCACTAGTACTACTCTTGATTTATATTCCAATTCAGAAATACTATTTTTTTGAATATTATTTTTTTCTTGTAGATGTATATTTACTGAATTGTTTTTCTTTAAAAACAAACGAAGTCTCATAGGAGCAAGAGATTTCCAATTTTTACCCCACATATAAAGATAATTAAGAGACAATTCTTGAAATAATAAACCACCATTAATTATATATCGTGGAGAATGTCCAACTTTTTCTAAAGGAACTGTTTTTCTTATTTCTTCATATGAAGAGACCCTAGCATTTAATTTTGATGGTTTCCCATTTCGAATGATGCTTAATTTAACAAAATCTCCTACCTTTAACTTATCTAGAAAGAGTAGATCAAATTGAGAAGGTCCCCAATTAGGGTGGTTAATTTTACCTTCATTAGAAATTGACCACTTACCTATCTTTGTAAGATAATCCCCATTATTTAAAACTTTTGAACCTGTACCAAATGGAAGAACTCTACTAATCAAAATGCCTGATTTATTAGTAGGTATTTTAAAATAATCTGCTGTACTGGTTTGCGGCATTTTTTCCCAAATAAATCCTCTATGTGCTAGACTCTCATATTTTTTTTTTCTTGCATGTTTAAAAAATTCTAAAATCATTTCAGCGGGAATTGCTTTTGCTTCATCAGTGTTAGCTTCAAGAATCATCCCCACTGTTTTATTATCCTGAATTATAGGATAACCTTGATTACCTCTAGATATTCCTCTAATTTTTAATTGAGGAAACCAAGAGTTGCTTTTTAATCTGTATCCTATTGTCATTTGTTCAACTTTTGCGGACTGAATATTCCATTCTTCTTCAGATTTAATTTTTAATGAATTAATATTTTTTATTTTAGAATTTGTGTTTGATTTTATCTTTTTCCACTTGACTGGTATTAGTTTATCCCAAAATTTTAAATTATCTATACTCAGTAATGCAATGTTTGCAGCATAGTCTATGAGTAATATTTTCGCTATATAAGGTTGTAAAATGTCTTTGCGAGTTACTTCAATCAAAGTTGCATCAGTAACCATATCTGCGGTTGTAAGAAGATTCAAATTATTAATTTTGGAAGATTTCTTTATATTATTACTTTTATAATTATTTATATCTACAACCAAAGCCATTCCAGATTTAGTTATTATCTCCCTTTTTTGCCAAGGGTTTAACCAGTCATAAGATTGTTGGTAGGATTTAATTAGAACTGCTTTTTGAAACCATGGTTTGATATCTTCTGAATTTGCAAGTAAAAAATGAGGCTTGAATCCATTTGATAAAAATATAGTAAAACTTAAAATATATAATATAACTTTGTAATAATTCATTTTAGATTTAAAAATTATCTGAATAAAGATTTAGACTATGCAAAATACCATAATTCTTAAGTATTTTTGGACCTTGTCTAATACTCTCTTTATAATCTAATACTAAAGGCAAATTGTGCCATTTACTTTCAAATACGACGTATGAGGTTTTAGGATTTAAATTTTCCAGTATTTTATTTAAATCTAACAAAGTGTTTACTGGATTACCATTTAATGAGTTTACAATAAAATTCTTGTAATTTATGTACCCAGTATTTATAGATGCTGGTAGAATTTTTGTTAATACAATAGTCTGATCACTCCTTGTCCCAGGTCTTTCTATATCCCTATACCAGTGTTCATAAGCAAGTGAAGGTATCATATTACCCTGAAGATTAATATAATTTCGATTCAAAGATGTAAAAACTAAACCCCCAAAAATAAGATATTCTGGTAATTTATCATAGCTATTACGAAGTTCTACGCCAAATGGAGGTGGTTTTAGCGTCAAAACCAGATTATGCAATTTCCCTTTTCGCCAAACTTGTATTTTTAGTTTTTCACCAATTTGCATATTTTCAGATTCAATGAAAAATGTTACTTGTTGTTCTCCGAAACTAACCATTCCGGCTTCGTCAATTAATTTATTTTCAATTTTAGTCATTACATCATCTTTAAAAAGTATTCCATCAGCAGAAGATCCTGGAATTACTCTATCAACAAGAACACCAGAAATATTTTTCGGGAGATTTAGATAATCGCGATAATGTCTGTTGATTAATGAACTTGTCTCAATTCCAATTTCTGGTACTCCATCGTATTTACCATCTTTAATGTCATTTATAAAACGTTTTATTAACGGAATAGGAATAAAATATCCGACATCATTCAATCTTAAATTTGATTGAAAGGCTACACCAATAACTTCTCCGAATTGTGTTACTGGGCCTCCACTATTACCTGGATTAATAGCCGAATCAGTTTGTATAAGCAAATGTGAATCAATCCCAGAATGAATGTAAGTACCGAATTCAATACGTGAAACCACTCCCTCTGTTCTAGATAATTCTTTCCCACCAATTGGGTATCCAAATGCACTTACTCTGCTTCTTAATTTTGGAATGCCTCCTAAATCTAATGCTTTTAATCCAATATAAAATCTATCCTCTCTAACTTTCAGTAAAGCCAAATCTGAATCATGCGCAATTGATACTACATCTGCTAAAAATGGTTCAGGACTAGACGTTTTATTAATGAGCAACATTCTTGAGTTACTCACAACATGAGCATTAGTTAATATCAAATTATTTTTTATTAAAAAACCGCTACCTTGTCCTCTAGTTGTAGATTTCATTTTCCAAGGTGATTGCCAATCCGGACTTTGATTAAAATTTGTTATACGGAAGACAGATTTTTCAATTTTATTTGATGATGCTATTAATTTAAATTGTGTTGAGAAAAAAAAGATTAAGTAAAAAATAATTATAATTTTTGATTTTAATGGGGGTAAATTAGTATTAGTAAAAATTAAAAATTTTATTATTTTCATTTTTAAATTATTAAAAACTTTGTTTATCAATTGTACTTATTTTATAAGATTAAACAAAAAATATTAAAATTATTGTGCCAATTAAAATTCGGTAAATAACAAATAATAATGTGCCGTGATTTTGTATAAAACTCAGAAAAAAACTTATAGTAAAGTACCCAGAAATGAATGCTGAAATGATTCCTAATGTAAGGTTTGAATAAGTTTCATTACTTATACCACTTTCTATTAATTCATTAAGTTCGTATAGACCACTTCCTAAAATTGCTGGTAAACCAAGCAAAAATGAAAATCGTGCAGCATCCTTTCTTTTTAAACCTACAAAAAAACCACCCATTATAGTAGATCCTGAACGAGAACATCCCGGAATTAGTGCTAAGGCCTGAGTCAATCCAATCAATTGAATTTGCCAAAAATTCAACTCATTAATTTTACGTTTATTTTTTGAAAATATTTGAGCTAAATAAAGAAAAATTGCAAGAATGATTAAGCTAGATCCTATTACCCAAAGTTGACGTGCTTCATTTTTAATAAATTCTTTAAAAAAAATGCCTATAACAACTATAGGTATAGTTCCCGCTACAATACTCCAAGCTATGCGAGAATCATTGGTTTCAAAAAGTTTACGATTAATGAGACTCTTAATTGTAGCTAATGAAAGTTTGTATATGTCGTAACGAAAATATAATAAAACCGCGATAAGAGTTCCAAGTTGAATTACTGCTGAAAATTCTGTACCAGGGTCCTCCCATTTTAATAATTCAGGCACAATTCTTAGATGTGCAGTACTACTAATAGGTAAAAATTCAGTTAGTCCTTGAACTACACCTAAAACTATAGATTGAATAAAATCCATTTCAATTATGTTGTAACATTTATTATTTATATTTTTATTAAATGATTAAATGATTAAATGATTAAATAAATGTTTTTAATATTCACTTAGTAATAATATTATTAACAGTTTGAAAAACTAATTCAGGAGTAATTTTATTCATGCAATCGTAGTGTTTATAACGACATGTTCTCGAAAAACATGGAGAACATGTCAAATTTTTTGTTATAACAATTGAATATGGGTTTATAGGAGAAGTCCATATTGGTGATGTGGACCCAAAAATCGCTATTTGAGGCCTTCTTAAAGCACTCATTAAGTGCATACTTCCAGAGTCATTCCCAACAAGCAATTTTGCTTTTGATAAAATTGCTATTAATTCTGATAATGAAGTTTTTCCGCAAAAATTTTGTACAGATTCAAGTCCTTTAGATATTTTTTCCCCATTTTCTATATCATTATATGTGCCTAAAATTAATATAGAAGTCTTAAAAGTATCATTTATTTTCGAAGCTAATGAACGAAAATATTCTATAGGCCATTGTTTTGCAGGTCCAAAAGCTGCTCCCGGACTTAAAGCAAAAAAAGATTTTGGTAAATTATGTTCGAATGAATTTAACTTACTTTCAATCCAGTTTTTTGATGTATTAAGGTATGGAGGATATTTATCAATTGAAATGTTTGGGGATAATAAATTCATGTATTCTTTAAGAATATGTTCAGAACGAGGGTTTTTTTTATGTTTTTTTGAACTATTTAATAATATGTTTCTAAACTGACCAGTATATCCAATTCTTTTTGGTATTTTACTTTTAAAGGCCATCCAAGCAGACGAAAAACTTGGAGGTAGCACAAAAAATATATCATAATTTTCTTTGCGTAATTTTTTACCAAATTCACCAGCTGAATATTTTTTTGAGTCAAAAATAATTATTTTCCCTCTGTGTTCGAGAGGGATACTTTCAAATCCTGATTTTACTATTAAGTCAACTTCTGAATATGGGTATTGTTCTAAAACAGCTCTTACAAATCCTGTTGATATGATAAGATCTCCAAGCCAATTTGGTGTTCTAATTAAGATTTTTGAATTTAAACTGTTTGTCATAAATTTAAATTTAATCCAATATTAAAGAATTTCTTTTTTGGTTGCTGCAGAAATAATAACCATCTGAAATAACTGATTTAAAGTGTTGTAATTTTATTTGGTTGCCGTTTTTTCTTTTTAATATCACTTTCTGATTTTTTACAACAAAGTGTGAAGCATCTGTTTTTTTACAAATAGATGTGACTATAATTTGTTCTCTATTATGATTATGATCAAATATTTTCACATTCTTTTTTGTACATGAAGATACATAAATTAAAATTACTGAAAATTTTATTAATAATATAAGGTTTGGTATAATGGACATTAAACAAACCAGAGTATATTTTGAAAAATAAAGGAACTAGAAACTTATAATTAATTTATATGTTTTTTTTTGGAAAGGCAATTTTGATAAGACTTACCAATTAGGATTTTATTATGATTAAAAAATTAAATAATCAAGATTGTAATCCTTTTTTCTTCAGAGAAGGATTTTTATTAATATTTTTTTTGTCGAATTCATTCATTATATTCTGCATTTGTTTAATAAAGAAATCATCTTCTATAATCAAGCATCCTACCTTTTTCAATATAGCATGTACAGTTGAATGATTCCTTCCTAAAATTTTACCTATTTCACTTAAGGAAAGAGATGTGAGATTTTTCAACAAGTATACTGTGGCTTGCCTAGCTTTAATATGTCTTTTTTCTCGTTTATATGAGAGTAATTCTTGTTCAGTAACTTGAAATAAAATTTTTATTCTTTCTAAAACTAATTCAATTGTTCGATCAACTTTTTCTCCGTGATATGAACCTTTTGTTTTTATATTATATTCAGATTCATGCAACCAGTCTTTAAGTGTTTTTTTAGCAAGACTAATAGTTAATTTCTCATTTAATAATGATGAATGAACCCCTATTCTTATTAGAAATCCTTCCATACGTCCAATACCACCATTAATATTACTAACAATAAAATCAGCTAATTCATTATTAAATGGAATTCCTTTTTCAATTGCTTTTTTTTCTAAAATTTTTATCTTGGTTTTATTATCTGGAATACCAATATCAACAGTTAAGCCTGATTCAAGTATTCTTTTTAGCCCTGGATTGAGTCCATTTATGTGTGAAGGTGGTTTTTCACTTATAATCACAATCTGAGATTTTTTTTTGCGTAATGTCTTAATTGTATGTAGAAGTTCATTTTGACATTTTTCTGAAGGTAGTAATGTCTCTAAATCATCAAGCAAAAAAACATCAGCTTTTCTATATATTTCTCGAAATTCTTTCATTTTGCTCGACCTAAGATTATTTATAAAGTCATTTAAAAAATCTTCTGCAGAAACGCTAACTGTAACTATATCTGTATCTTTTTTTTGAACTTCATTGCTAATTCCTTCAAGTAAATGTGTTTTGCCAGATCCAGATTCACCATAGATTACAAAAGGGTTAAAAGCAATTCCTGGCATTTCAACTACTACTTTACAAGCTCGTATAGCCAATAAATTTCTATCTCCTGGAATAAATGAATCTAACAGATGATTAAAGTTATAATTAACCGGTAAATTATTTGGATTGAAATAATTATTAATTTTAGAATTACTACTCTTAGATAAGTCTTTACAACTTATTTGATTCAAATCAAATTCAGTTTGGATAGATTTTATTTGTTTTTTAACTATACCGACCTTATATACAAATATTTTTTTAGAAAAAGGATAATTTTCTGGAAAAAGTTCGTCTAAAACTTTTATGAGGAGTTTTTCGTGGTTAGTCTTGATCTCATATCTATATATTCTATGAGAAATTCCTCCGAGTATAACTTTTGAAGCTGTGATTTTTATTGATTGCAAAGAATCAATCCAAGACTTATTATCATTGGAGGATAAATAATACCTTAGATTTTCTTTAAAATTAGATATTTGCTCTTGATTCAACTCCATGTT
>CACIWU010000047.1 GCA_902590435.1 uncultured SAR324 cluster bacterium
GAAATATCTCCTTTTTGACGTATCTCATCATTCACCGAAAGAGTTATTTTTCCCTTTTCTATATATCCAACTTTGCTTACTAAATGAATAGCAGAACAAGGAGCTGAAAAATCAAATCCCTTTGCCGCAGTCCATGGTTGGCTTTTCTTTTTAGCTTCTATCTGGAGGTCTCGGCGAGTTAAATCTAGCCCTACTGCATAACCAAACACATACTCCAATGCCTCTGACTCTGCGATCTCTGTTCCTTTTTTCCCAATTGCAACGACGAGTTCAATCTCATGTTGCAAATTTTCTGTCGCTGAAGGAAAAGGAACTTGCGTTCCTCCTGAAAATAATGAATCTGCTGGTTTGTTAAAAAAAAATGGAGTAATACGATCAACATTCACTCCCATTTCTAAAGCATGTTTAGGATAATTCTGTCCAACACAATATATTCTGTGTACCGGAAATACTTCTAACATGCCTGATACGGGAACAGTAGGTATTTCATGAGCATCAAATACATAATTCATTTTTTTACAATAAAATATTTTAAGAAAAAAATTTTTTATAATTATTTAAAAAAATTCAACACTGTTCTGAAAATACAATTTTTTGTCGACTTAGTTTATTGCATTCTCGTGATATTATACTTATCCTGGTTTAATTAGATATAATTTTTTTTAAAAAAGCTTTTACGAAAGCAGAAGATTTTGTATTATTACTATTCAAAATCAAATTCTTCAAAAAAATAATTTTTCAATTTAAAATAAACTTAATACTCAAAAAAACTATGAATTTAAAAATACCTCCATCTAGGCCGACTCTCACCAATTTGGCAAAAAGTTATGGTTGAGCTTCGAAATTCAATCCGGTCGGATTGAAAAAAATGTTAAGTTCATTACCTAAAATTTTAGATCCTAATGTTCTCGTTGGTTATGAAAATAGTGATGATGCTGGTGTTTATCTTTTAAACAAAGACCAAGCTATTGTTTTCACTGCAGATTTTATTTCACCACCTGTAGATGACCCATATTTGTTTGGACAAATTGCGGCTGCCAACTCTTTAAGCGATATATTTGCCATGGGCGGCACCCCTTTATCTTGTCTTAATATAATGGGATTCCCTTCAGAAAAACTTGAGAATAAGGTCTATGAAGAAATTCTTGCAGGAGCACTTAATAAAATTACAGAATCTCAAGCTGTCCTTTTAGGAGGTCATACATCCAATGAGGATGAACCAAAGTTTGGTTTAGCCGTTATAGGTATAGTGAATCCCAAAAAAATATGGAGAAACATCGGAGCAAAACCAGGAGATCAACTAATTCTAACTAAACCTCTCGGGAGTGGAGTCTTATTAAATGCAAACAAAAAAAATATGATCCCCGAAAAAGCCCTCAATGAATGCATAGATTCAATGCTTGAATTAAATAAAAAAACAGCAGAAGTATTATCAAATTTTGAAATACATGCCGCAACAGATGTAACAGGATTTGGACTTGCTGGACACACTATGGAAATGATAGCTAAATCAGAACTAACATTTAATTTAGATTTAGATTCAATCCCAATTTTGAGTGAAGCAGAGGAAATGTACCTTCGTGGTGTAACAACCCGAGCTAATAGAAATAACAGAATTTTGGTAGAAGATAATTGGAGTTTTGTTAAAAAAAGAGATTTAATTAAAGAAGAATTAATGCTTGACCCTCAAACAAACGGAGGTTTATTAGTTGCTGTCCCTGAATCAATAACCCCATCTATACTAAATGCTCTTCATAAAGCTGGTATAAAAAATTCATCAAGAATTGGACACATTACCAAATTCCAGAACTCAAAAATTCGTTTCATTTAAATAATTTTTTCTTTTTCTTTTCTAAAATCATAGAATATAACTTGATAGAGTTTAATTTATCATTTAAAATTAAAGGTTAAATTTTATTTAGTCTTTTTTTAAATTTCTATAAAACGGATTGGGAAATGGACCCTTCATCACAAAAAATTCTTGACAATACTAGAAACATCGGAATTTCAGCACATATTGACAGTGGGAAAACAACTCTTACAGAACGAATTTTGTATTATGCGGGTAAAATCCACAAAATTGAAGAAGTTAGAGGCGGAGGAACTGGAGCAACCATGGATCACATGGAACTTGAGAAGGAAAAGGGTATTACCATTACATCTGCAGCTACAACTGTTAGTTGGAAAGATAAAAAAATAAATATCATTGACACTCCAGGACATGTAGATTTTACAGTTGAAGTTGAACGTTCTCTGCGTGTTCTAGATGGTGCAATAATGATTTTGTGTGGAGTCGCGGGAATTCAGTCTCAATCAATAACTGTTGATAGACAAATGAAGCGTTATGCTGTCCCAAGACTTGCTTTCATTAATAAATTAGATCGCATGGGGGCTAATCCACATAACGGAATAAAAGGAATTAGAGAAGTTCTTGGATTAAATGCAATCGCGATACAATTGCCAATTGGACTAGAGGATAATCACCAAGGCGTAGTTGATCTTATTACTATGAAAGCAATTTATTTCGATGGAGAGCATGGAGATGACATTAGAATAGAAGAAATTCCTGAGGATATGAAATCAGAAGCAGAAAATTTTAGATCCGAAATGCTAGAAGCAATTTCCATGTTTGATGACCAGATGATGGAAGATATATTAGAAAATAAAGAAATTGCAGAAGATAGTATTCATAACGCCATCAAATTAGGAGTACTTTCATTAGAATTATGTCCAGTCTTTATGGGAAGTGCCTTCAAAAATAAAGGTGTTCAACCACTTCTTGAAGCTATCAATAATTATCTGCCTTCTCCATTGGAGGCAAAATCTACTAATGCCACTGATATCAAAAGTCAGGAAGAAATAAAGTTAAGTTGTGATCCAAATTTACCTACAGTAGCGATGGCTTTCAAACTTACTGAAGAACAATTTGGACAATTAACATATACCAGAATTTACCAAGGGAAACTAACTAAAGGAGAGCAATTAACTAATTCTAGAACCGGCAACAAAATGCGAATTGGTCGCATGGTAAGAATGCACTCTAACGATCGAGAAAATATTGATACTGCTGAAGCTGGTGATATCGTAGCAATGGTTGGAGTTGATTGTGCATCAGGAGACACCTTTTGTGGAGAAGGAATTCGAGCTTCGTGTGAATCTATTTTTGTTCCAGATGCAGTAATTTCGCTTGCAGTAAAAGGCAAAGATAACGAACAACATATGAAAATGAGCAAAGCTCTGGGTCGTTTTATGCGAGAAGATCCCACTTTTCATGTATCTTCTGACGAAGAATCTGGAGAAACAATTATTTCGGGTATGGGTGAATTGCACTTAGATATATATATAGAAAGAATGCGTCGTGAGTTTGATGTAGATGTTATTGTAGGTGCACCACAAGTAAACTATAGAGAAGCGATAACTAATTCTGCTGAATACGATTATTTACATAAAAAACAAACTGGTGGTTCAGGACAATTTGCTGGAGTCTCAGGTTCGATTGAGCCGTTACCATTGGGGAATGAAGATGATTTTGTTTTTGAAAATAAAATTTTCGGAGGTTCGATTCCCTCAGAACATATTCCCGCATGTGAAAGAGGTTTTAAGGATGTAATGGAAAAAGGGCCTCTTGCAGCATATCCCATGGTAAACATTAAAGTAATATTAAACGAAGGCAAATATCATGATGTTGACTCAAGTGATTTGGCTTATCAGCTTGCTTCAAGATATGCCATGAGACAAGCTGTTAGTAAGGCTAGTCCTGTTTTACTTGAACCAATTATGAAAGTAGAAGTGGAAAGTCCTAGCGAATTTCAAGGTTCTGTTATAGGTGATCTTAGTTCTAGGAGGGGAGTTATATACGGATCTGAAGTCAAGGGTGACGACACCGTCATAAATTCAGGTGTTCCATTAGGAGAAATGTTTGGATATGCCACGAGCCTTCGTTCCATGACAGCGGGTAAGGCTACTTACACCATGGAGTTTGAGAAATATTCCGAATGCCCAAGTTTTGTACAAGAAAAAGTAATCAAAGAACGCCTAGAAAAGCTTAAGGAAAAGGAAAGTTAGTTTTTCTTATAGAAATTTTTTATTTTTTCAACTACAATTTGCCTCATTTCACTTGTCAATCCAGGAAATATAGGTATTGCAAGAACTTCCTTCGCTGCAGATTCTGAGCAAGGGAAGTCTCCCACTTTCCCGCCTAAATTTAAAAAGCATTCTTGGAGATGAAAAGGAATTGGATAATAAACCTCAGTACCGATATCTTGTTCTATCAAATAAGATTGCAATTTATCTCGATTTTCTGCTCTTATTACGTATTGGTTATATATATGATAATTCTGAAGATTTTTTGAATGTACCGTGCATGGAATTTTAACTTTATCATTTAATCCTGCCTCATCAAACAATTCGTTATAATGTTTGGCATTATCCTGTCTCTGTCTGTGCCATTTGTTCAAATGAGACAATTTCACTCTTACAACTGCAGCCTGGATTGGGTCAAGTCTGAAATTTCCACCAATAACCCGATGATAATATTTTCTTTCTCCACCATGAACTCTTTTTAGACGCAATTCGTTAGCAATTTGTGAATCATTAACAGTTATAATTCCGCCATCTCCTATTCCACCTAAATTTTTTGTTGGGAAAAAAGAAAAACAACCAAATTCTCCAATATTACCGGCTTTCTTTTTTTTACCATTAATATAACATTCTGCACCAATAGACTGTGCTCCATCTTCAATAATTGGTATTTTATATTCTCTTGAAATATTTAATATTTCTTCCATATTAGCACATTGACCATAGAGATGTACTGGTATAATAGCTTTTACATTTTTTAGCGTTTCCTTATCCATTTCAATTAAAGTCCTCTTTAATTGCCTTGAATCTATATTGAAAGTTTCCGGATCTATGTCTACAAAAACTGGAGTTGCATTCAGGCGAGAAACCACTCCAGCTGTAGCAAAAAATGAAAAATTGCTAGTCAATACTAAATCCCCAGGTCCAACATTCAAAGCCATCAATGAAAGTAAAAGAGCATCGGTTCCAGATGAAACTCCTATAGAGTCCGAAGTGAAACAATATTCTGCAATTTCCTTTTCAAGCTCAATAATTTCTGGGCCCATGATAAACATATTTGAATCAATTACTTTAATTACGGCTTCTATAATTTCCTCTCGCAAATCATCCATTGTTGGATGCAAATTAATTAATGGAATTTTCATATAATTTTATTGATTTTAAAATTATTTTATTAAAAAAAACTAAATTTTTTAAAATTGTTTTTTTTATATTCTAATCAAACAAGAACCCAAATATCATATAAAGCGTGAGTATAAGCTGTTATGGCGAAACCACGTATAAAATATAGTACAGTAAACAACATACCCGCAAGCCAACGAAACATAAAACTATATATTTCCCAAGAATCGGCCATCGAGCCAACATAATGACTTATAGAAAAAAGTAATGAAGAAATCAAAACTGAAAGAATTCCAGCCACAAAAGTTTTTTTGATAAAAGGTTTAAATAAAAAGAATAGAAAATTAAGTAAAACAACTCTAAAAATTATTTCCTCAAAAAAACCTGCTCCCAAAGAAAGAGCTATATTCTGAAGTACATCATTGCCTAAACCTCCTGTAGAAAGTCCGCCAGACCTTAAAATTAATTGCAGAACCACACCAAGAATTATGCTATATACAAAAGATTCTAGTAATATCATTAAAACATAATTTAATTTAATACTCACACCAGAAGAGCGAAACTTGGTAACTGGAATAAGAGCAAACAATACCCCAATCATAACAAAAGTTACATGTTGCGCCTTGAGATCAAAAGCCATAAGAAAAGTTCTTATCCAAACATCTGCAGCGTTTCTTATTACCCAATAATTCGATTGTGTTAAAATAATTAAAATTTCATAACTCAACAGTAAAGGCAATGCCATTACTACTGAGTAGTAACTTGAACGAGAGTATCGCCAATAATCACTCATATTTACACTCAAAAAATATAGAATTAGATAGTTAAAAAGTGAAGCTTGTATTTAAAAATAATTCAGAAGCGTGAAACCTGGACAGAATCGATATATTTGAGTTTTTTGAGTTTATTTGCCAATATTTTAGTATCTTTTAGCCCAATTTTTCCTACCCTAACACGATAAAGAGTTTTACTTCCTGCTGAATGCTTGAATATAAATGCATTTTTGAAACCGTCTTTCTTGAGTTTTCCAACTAAGTTTTTAGCATTTTTATGATTCCTAGAAGCAAAAACCTGTATAGTATAAATCTTCTCAGCTTCACTTAGAGAGTTGATATTTTTAGATAAGCTAACTTTTGGCAAGATAGATTTCGTTTCACTTAATATTTTTTGTTCTGATTCTTTAATTTCCGGTGAAACTACTTTTGGGGGGGGTTTTTTAGGGATTTTTGATGGTGTTTTTTGCTTGAAATCTTTAATTTTTGATAATTCTTCTGTTTTATTTTTTAACTCTTTTATTCCTTCTAAATCTAAAAAATCCTGACTTTTTTTACGTTCTCCTAAACCAAAAAACCTCAAATCTTCATTGGATACAGAGTTATCTATTGGAAATTCTTCTTCAACAAAAGTTACTTCTGGAGGTCTTTGCATGCTTTTACCTGCTATCATCCCCAAATAAAATGCTGCAAACAAACTTAATGTACTCAAAGTTAATAAAATTAAAACTATTGAAATTGATAAGTGAATCTGAAAAACTTTTTTTCCTTGAGTGGAAATCATTTCAATTTTTAAAAAGATTAGATTTAATTGAAAGAAAATCTCTATTCCAATTTCCTAATAACGTTGGTTTTTTTATTAATTTTTTTAAATCCTCTATAAATATTTCCCTTTTAATCTCTCTGGCACCTAAACTAAGAAGATGAGTAGTCGACATTTGACAATCAATCATTTTTATATCGAACTTCTTAGAAAATTCTACCAAAGCTACTAAAGCAACTTTAGATGAATCACTTGTCTTACTAAACATAGATTCTCCAAAAAAACATTGCCCTAAGGAAATTCCATAAAGACCGCCTGCTAACTCTCCCTCTAGCCAACTTTCAATAGAATGTGCAAAACCTTCCTTATGCAACTCTATATATGCTTCTTGCATTTCTGGTATAATCCAAGTTCCCTCTCCTTGCTCAATCCTAACTTCTGCACAGTTTTCAATAACTTGCTCAAATGCTGAATCAAATCGAATTTCAAAGTGATTTCTTTTTAAAACTTTGCGGAGACTGCGTGATATCTTTAATTCATTAGGCGACAAAATCAATCGAGGATCAGGACTCCACCACAATATTGGCTGACCAACCTCATACCAAGGGAATATACCATTTCTATAAGCTTCTAGTAAACGTTCTCTTTTCAAATCCCCACCGATAGCTAATAAGCCATCATCCTCCGCCTCGTCTGTAGAGGGAAATAATGGAATCTCAGGAATTAGTTGATACACCGGCACAGATTAAATTATAAAAAATTAGTTCAAATTTGTTTACTCAAGCTTTACTTAGAATAATAAGGTGCATCTATGCCCGCTTAATCTTAAAAACAATACCAAAATTAGGCAAATCTCATGCCATATTTTATGATATATAAAATGAAATATTTTTTGAATTTTTGTGGCATTTATGAATTCATACACTAAAAAATTTTTTATAAATTTTAAAAAAATTGATAAATAAATTCATCCTAGAATAATTATCCTCCTATTTGAAGGATAAAAATATTATTTATTTTATTTATCTTTTCAGATTTTAAGTTTTCAAGCCTTATTTTTTGCAGTCGGAACAACAAAACCATAAAAACTTTAAAAGAGCGAATTTGAAGATTTTTTGAAAATAATTGAGGAATAATCAAACGAGGGCATTATTACTTCTTTCTATTTGTATAACTTTGAAATCTAATTCTGAAAAAGGGGGGGCTTCATTAATAATTTAACAAAATAATCTATTATATGGTGAATAAATTAATAAACTTATTCACCATATAGAACATATTTAAACTAATACTCCTATAACCCCAAAAAGTACTACTGTCAGAACAATACCAGAATGAATAACACCCTTAACTGATGCCATTGGACCAGGTTTACCAATTATTGCGTTTATCTCAATCAATCCTATAATTACAGCCAAACACCAAAACATCCCCCAAAAACTGGTATCCTCACTTACACCAACAGGATAATGACTTGCAGCTCCCATGAAGAGAAGCATAGGGATAGAAAATAGTGTATTTGTTCTCGAAGCTAACGCTGCTTTCAATCCACACTCTGCAGCTTCAGGAAGAGCTTCACCTCCCTCTAAAACCTGATTTGTAGATGAAATAACTATTTGTTGTTTGGGCCAAATAATCAGCCAAACATTTAAAAACATCAACGTTCCAAGGGCACTCCCAGTAAGAATGTATATACCCCAAGAAGACTCAAAGATCATCCATCCGCCTACATGTGCTTTAGTTAGTAGCGTTAACGCTCCCGCTAAGAACGTAAACATTGCCCCCCATCTAAACCACCAGAGAGCTCTGGGAACGAGTTTTTGTACTGCTGCATTTTTTGCTGAAGCATCTGTCTCTTTAAACCATTCACCTTGAACAAAATTAAAATAATACAATAGTCCTATCCAGGTAATTCCAGCTAGGAAATGTACCCATCGTAATAACAAATTCCAAAGTTCCATATTAATCATATCCATAATTTCTCCTACTTAATTATAATTTCAATGCGCATGTTATATTTTACACGGGCAAGTTTCAAGCAATTATTATTCCCAATTAAAATAGTAAAATTAATATATTTTTTTAAAACAAATGATTCATTAATTATTATCTCTAATATAGATATTTGAAAAAATTGAAAAAACTAAAAAAAATCAAACCGTATCTTAAATACAGATGCTAGTATCAGTTTGAATAATTAGTGACTATTTCCAAAAGTTTATTCAATCTCGTCTTTGGACAGTGATGGAAAGAATATTCCAACTCACAGTCTGAAATTAAAGCGTAACGTTCATTACGAAAAGTTAGTAATTCTCTATAACATCTTCTAAGAGTTTTTTGTTGACTTTCCCTCTTTAGAGGAAGATATTTACCCTTCCAAATCACAGGTTTAGGATCGAGAAGGTAAGCATCGAAAAGTTCTTTATGTTTTTTAACAGGTAGACTCAGATGAACTGTCATTACTAATTTTCGAAGACGATTTAGCAAAACCTTGTTAAGATATATCAAGCTTCCTGTTGTATCAACTACAACTGGCCCATCTCTTATACTAAAACTTTCCAATTCATCACAAATAAAACTTAAAACTTCTGCCTCCAATTTCAAATAAAGAGATTCTGCTTCCAAGTATCCTTCAGAATAAGGTTCCCCCATCCATTTGGCTAGATTAAGAGTTGACTTCACATTTTTTCCAAGTTCAGAACTAAGTCTTTTTGCAATTAAATTGTCACAACTGTACCTACGAAAACCACTATTTTCCATTATTTTTGACCAGTAAGATTTTCCCGCTCCAGA
>CACIWU010000048.1 GCA_902590435.1 uncultured SAR324 cluster bacterium
ACAGGCACTTCGTAACGTGGATGGCGAATTTGTACTTCCAGATCATGTTGAGCAAATCGCTAAATGGGAGGGATCTAAAAATTCCAAAAAAGAAATTCCTTACAAACCAACTAGAGTAATTTTACAGGATTATACAGGGGTTCCAGCTCTAGTGGATTTAGCTTCGTTACGTACCGCTATGCTTTCTATGCATGGTGATCCAAATTTAATAAATCCTCGTGTACCAGTTGATTTGATTATAGATCATTCCGTGCAAGTAGATATTTATGGTAAATCAAATGCTTTACAAAAAAATATGGAAATTGAGTTTGAGAGGAATCGTGAAAGATATGAATTTCTAAAGTGGGGTAAACAAGCATTTAAAAATTTTAATGTATACCCTCCTGGAACGGGGATTGTTCATCAGGTCAATTTGGAAAAGATAGCTAATGTGGTTCATTTTAGAAACGGTATATGTTTCCCTGATACTGTTATCGGTACAGATTCTCACACTACAATGATTAATGGTCTTGGAGTTTTAGGTTGGGGAGTAGGAGGTATAGAAGCCGAGTCAGTGATGCTTGGTCATCCAATTTATATGCTTGTTCCAGAAGTAATTGGTTTTCGTTTGTTAGGTGAATTGCAACCAGGAGTTACAGCGACTGATTTGGTTTTATGTGTAGTTAAAGTTTTGCGTGAAGAGGGTGTCGTTGAAAAATTTGTAGAATATTTTGGGTCAGGGTTAAATAATCTTCCACTTGTTCATCGTACGACTTTGGCTAATATGGCGCCTGAATATGGAGCTACTACAGGATTTTTCCCTGTGGATGATGAAACTTTGAACTATTTACGATCTACAGGACGTCCAGATTATTTGATCGAGCTAGTAGAAAGATATTGTAAAAAACAAGGACTATTTAGAACTTTTGAAAACAAAGAACCTACATTTACAAAGATCGTAGAACTTGATCTTTCAACTATTGAACCATCAATTGCTGGTCCAAAACGTCCTCAGGATTTAGTAAATCTTTCAAAATTAAAATCAAATTGGCAGAAAACTTTATCTTTACCTACAAAAAATCGTGGGTTTGGTGTGAGTGAAGAAAATTTAAATAAATCTGTACCTATTCAAAATATTTTTAATGAAAAATTAAAGCATGGATCTATTGTAATTGCAGCTATTACATCTTGTACAAACACAAGTAATACTTCTGTAATGATGGCAGCAGGTTTGCTTGCAAAAAAAGCAGTTGAGAGAGGCCTTAAAAGTAAGTCGTGGGTAAAAACTTCTTTAGGTCCAGGATCACGTGTAGTTACCGATTATCTTAGAGCTGCAGGATTGATTCCTTATCTAGAAGAATTAGGATTTCATAACGTAGGTTATGGCTGTACAACCTGTATTGGTAATTCAGGACCTTTAGAGGAAAATGTTGTTTCTGCTATTAATGAAGGAGATCTTGTAGTTTCGGCAGTTTTATCTGGAAATAGAAATTTTGAAGGCAGAATTAGTCAGTTCGTAAAAGCAAATTATTTGGCTAGTCCACCGCTTGTAATTGCATTTGCAATTGCGGGAACAGTTAGTATTGATTTAAACAAAGAATCTTTAGGAATAGATAAAAAAGGGGAGTCTGTTTTTTTAAAGGATATTTGGCCTAGTGAATTTGAAATTGAAGAGGCAGAAAAAGTAATTAATAGCCAGATGTACAAAAACAAATATAAAAATGTGGAGGAAAGTTCACCTTTGTGGAATTCTATAAAGGAAAAAACAGGTGATGTTTTTGATTGGGATGAATCTTCTACTTATATTCAAAACCCACCATTTTTTAAAAATTTTAGTCATGATAAGAAAGTATTAAAAGATATTACTGGAGCAAGGGTTTTAGTTAAATTAGGAGACTCAATTACAACTGATCATATTTCTCCAGCGGGTTCATTTTCAATAGATACTCCTGCAGGAAAATTTTTGTTAGAAACGGGCACAGAAATTCAAAATTTCAATTCTTATGGTTCTCGGCGGGGTAATGACAAAATAATGACTCGCGGAACTTTTGGAAATGTTCGCTTGCGTAATGAGTTGACTCCCGAAAAAGAAGGAGGATTTACAAAAATAATCCCATCTAAAAATGTTACAACGATTTTTGAAGCATCTCAAAAATATAATAGTGAAGGAGTACCTTTAATTGTACTTGCAGGAGACGAATATGGAACTGGTTCTTCTCGCGACTGGGCTGCTAAAGGTACTTTGTTACTAGGAATTAAAGCTGTTGTAGCATCAAGTTTTGAACGTATTCACCGTTCTAATCTTATTGGTATGGGAGTTTTACCTCTTCAATTCAAAGAAGGTGAAACGCATAGTTCACTTAGTTTAAGTGGATATGAAGAGTACTCTGTAATTGGCATTAATGAAAATTTAAAGCCAAACCAAGATTTAATTCTAGAGGCAGACTTTCGAAAGTTTTCAGTAACTTGTCGTTTAGATACCCTCGTAGAAATTGAGCACTACAAAAATGGAGGCATTTTGCATACAGTTCTTAAAAATTTTCTACACAAATGATCAGTGAAAAATGTTAAAAAATTTCATTTTAATAATTTTTGCATATGGATGATGTACTTTTGCTAAATCGAGATGGTACACCACTAAACCTTTGGCCCTTAAGTACTATAAGTTGGCAACAGGCAATAAAGGCTCTGTATCTGGAAAAAATCGAAGTTCTGAGATCATATGACAACTGGATATGCAATTCTCCAAGTTTTTCATTGCACGTGCCTAGTGTGGTGATGATGTCTAATTTCCATCACCAAAATGCGAAAGTAAATTTCACTCGTCGAAATATTTTTCTAAGAGATCGATTCCACTGTCAGTATTGTCAACGTCATTTTAAATCAGAAAATCTTACTATAGATCATGTAATTCCCAAAAGCAAAGGTGGAGTAATGCGATGGATGAATGTGGTTACAGCATGTCAAAAATGTAATTTTAACAAAGGATCAAAAATAGTTCCACCTACTAAAAAACCATTTGAGCCTAATTATTGGCAAATGGTAAGTATAGCTAAAACTCTTCATATCCAAATTCCTGATTCTAGTTGGCAAGAATATCTACGTTGGCCACAACATCTTGTAAAGATAAATCATACAAAGGCAGCTTAACCATTAATTTTTTCAAATTCTTTCATATAAGAAGACAATTCTTTTACACCTTCTATTGGCATTGCATTATAAATTGAAGCTCTTACTCCACCTAAAAGGTAATGCCCTTTAAGTCCAAAGAATCCTTCTTTTTCTGAATTGCTTATAAACTTCTTTAGGAGTGTTTCATTTTTTAAGTTAAAAGTAACATTCATCAAAGAGCGATGCTCAGGGAATGCAAGTATTTTATAAAAACTAGAGTCATCTAAAACATCATATAATAGATCTGATTTTTTTTTAGCCAATTTTTCCATTTCCAAAACTCCTCCTTGTTTTTTTATCCATTCAATTACCAAATTCATAACATAAATTGCAAAAACATTTATTGTGTTTGGGAGAGAATTTTGTTTTTCAACAACATCATAATTAAGTAACTTAGGAGTTTGAGGAAGAGCATTACCAATTAAATCTTCTCTAATAATAACAATTGATACACCGGCGACACCAAGATTTTTTTGCAATCCAGCATAGACAATTCCAAATTTTGAATAATCCATTATCCTTGATAAAATATCAGATGTAGCGTCTGCTACAAGTGGAACTTCCCAAGTATTAGGGAATGAATTCCATCTAGTCCCATATAGTGTATTATTTGTTGTAAGATGTGCGTAACTTGTTCCTTTATCAAGTTTTCTGTTGTTAAAAGTTGGTATTTTTCTATATTCATATGTCTTCCCGTCCAATATAATTTCTGTATCCCCATAGAGTCGTGCTTCTTTTTCAGCAAGTATTCCCCATCTTCCAGTAATAAAATAGGAACCTTTATTTTCTTTTCGTGAAATTAAATTTAATGGAACGGCTGAAAATTGCATTTGAGCTCCACCATGCATGAAAAGTATTTTATAATTTTTTGGTAGATTAGTTAGTTCACGGAATAATTTTTTTGTATTCTCAAGGATATCTAAAAAAATTTGGTGTCTATGACTGATTTCTACAATTGAAGCTCCTATTCCATTATAATCCAAAAAATCTTCTTTAATAGTTTCCATGACTGTTAAAGGGAGAGTAGAAGGGCCTGCACTAAAATTATAAATTCTATTAACCATTAATTAGATATTTGTCTTGGATACATCAAGGATTATTTTTTAATTAAGTATGGTTTATTATGTTTATGATCTCGGTCTTAAAAAAAGTTTAACTACAACAGTATGAATTTTTTTGTGCCTGATAAATTTTACTGTAACGTCATCACCAGATTTGCGAGTTTCAATTTGAAGAGCTAAATCTTCCATTGTTGAAACTGGAGTTGAATTTATATGAGTAATTATATCTCCTCCCCATGGAATTTTGTAACGTCCTACTTTTACAGTCCTTGACGCTCCTTTTAACCCCGCTATATCTGCTGAAGCACTCTTAACCACCCTAGCAATAAGTAATCCATCAGGAATGTCAATTCCAATTCTTTTTAAATATAAAGTTGGTATAGGCTCTATTCCTAGCCATGGTCTTCGGACATAACCAAATTGTTTTAGATCAGGTAAAATTCTAAGTGCTGTATTACTCGGGACAGCAAAACCAATCCCCACACTTCCAGCTGATCCAATTATTGCTGTATTTATGCCAATTACATTGCCTTCTGAATCGAGTAATGGTCCACCAGAATTTCCTGGGTTAATTGCCGCATCAGTTTGAATAATTCCTTCAATTTTTCGACCATTTTTTGCTTCAATTGTTCTTCCTAATGCACTAATAATACCTGTTGTAAGAGTTAACCTTAATCCAAAAGGATTTCCTAAAGCCAAAACTTTTTGACCAACAACGATGTCATTTGAGGATGCAAATTTTAGAAAATCATATTTCCCTGAAGGAGTTTTAATGCTTAATATTGCAAGATCGTTATTTGCATCTGAGCCGATTAGATTTGCTGGCCATTGACTATTATCAGATAGTGTAACAATTAATTTGCTTGCATTTTCGACAACATGAAAATTTGTTAGGATAGTACCAACATTGTCAATAAAAAAACCAGTTCCAGAACCTGATTCTGATGGAATTGGTCGATAATAAAAATCATAGTTAACAGTTATGTTACTAATGTTTACAACAGCTCTTCGACACTTTTCATAAATTCTAATATTTTCTTTTTCGTCTAAAGAAAAACGAGAGACTCCATGAGCTTTTAAAAAGCATAAAGTAACTATTAAAAACAAAATTATTTTTTTGTATAATAGCATAAATAATTTTTCAAAAAAACGCGATTTAGTGTATAGATCTTCCACCATCAACAGGTAAAATTGTACCAGTAACAAAGTCGGACTTTAGTAAATATTCAACAGCATTCACGATATCTTCTGATGAACCTATACGTTTAAGTAGACTATTCTCAACAGATGAAACTATATCCATTTCAGAATGGTTAGGAGGAGGTAAAACAGTTCCAGGTGCAATTGCGTTTACTTGTATTTCTGGAGCTAAAGTACGCGCTAAACCTTTAGTCAAAGAACAAAGTCCTGCTTTTGAAGCACAGTAAGGTAAAAACCCAGTCCATGGTCGATCAACTGAAACATCAGCCAAATTAATTATTTTACCTTCACCCTGTTTTTTCATATTTTTAGCAACACTTTGAGATAAAAAGAATGGAGCTTTCAAATTTATTTCAAATAAATGATTCCAATCTTCCTCATTTGTAGAAAAAAAGGGTGTTGGGAAAAAATCTGCGGCATTATTAATAAGAACTGAAATGGGACCTAATTTTTCTTCAGATTTTCTAACTAGCATTTTTATAGAAGAAATATCTTTCAAGTTTGCTTGGATAACGAAATGTTGGTAATTACCTCCATTTGTCAATTTAGCAGTTTGTTTTGCTCCTTTTTCCGACTGATGGTAATGTATAATAACTCGCATTCCCAGTTGAGCTAATCTTACGGCAATTGACTGACCTAATCTTACTCCAGCTCCTGTGACTAGCGCTACTTTATTTTTTAAATCCATAAAAGTTTTATAAAAAAATATGTCTCGAAAATCTTCAATTTATATTGGCTTAACAATGGGAGATCCTAACGGAATAGGACCAGAAGTTCTACTGAGAGCACTAAAATTAATGCATCCTTTCCACGATTGGAACCCATTGATTTTTGGTGATAAGGAAATTTTAATTAAAATCAATGATATTTTGGGCACTCCATTTGAATTTAAAAAAATATCTGAAGATAATAAAACATTTAGACAAATATCCCAAGAAAAATTTTGTATTCCAATAATTGATTTGTCTATAAAAAGTGAAAGGAAATGGGAACTTGGCATTTGCAATTCATGGGGTGGAGAAACAGCATTTCAGTTCGTTATTAAAGCTATAAAATTTGCAAAAAAGAAAAAAATTGATGCGATTGTTACCGCTCCTATTTCAAAAGAAGCTATTATGAAAGCAGGTCATCCATTCCCAGGACATACAGAAATTCTTTCTCATTATTGTAATGGAGTAAGATCTGTAATGATGTTGGAGGTAGATGAATTGCGTGCCACTATGGTAACTCTTCATATCTCTTTACGTCAAGTCCTTGAATCACTATCAAAGGAAAAAATTTTAGAAGTTATTGAAATAACTGATGAGGGACTAAAAAAAATGGGTATCACTAAACCTGTACTAGGAATTGCTGGCCTTAATCCTCATGCAGGAGAAAATCAATTATTCGGAGATGAAGAAGATACTATTATTCGTCCGGCTATAGATTTTGCCCGGAAAAAAGGTATAATTTGTGATGGACCTTTTCCTCCTGATACTGTATTTTTAGAACACCGCAAAGGACTTTTTGATGTTGTTGTAGCACTTTATCATGATCAGGCTTTAATACCACTCAAATTATATGGATTTGATCGAGCTGTAAATATTACTCTTGGTCTACCGATTATAAGAACTTCTCCCGATCACGGAACTGCTTTTAATTTAGCTCCTTCATTTAAAGCTAATCCAAATTCTATGATTGAAGCAATAAAAACTGCTATAAAAATTACACAAAAAAAACATTCATCTTCCACTAATATTTTTTAAATAAATGAAGAAAAAATTAAATGTATTGAATTTATCAAATTTAATAATATAAAGAGTAATTTAGGATAGTTGTTATTTTAATTTTACAAAAATTATTTTTTAACGTTTCACAGTAGTTTCTTGATAGTTTAATTTTTCATTATCACTTTCAGGGAATGGTAATACATCCTCAAAAAGAAGCGTTCTTTTAACAATTTTTTTAAAAATGGGCGCAGCAACAATTCCTCCGTAGTAAGAATTTTTTGGCTGTTCAACTATTACTAGGACAGTGACTAATGGTTCTGATGCTGGCGCAAAACCAACAAATGAAGAGATGTAACGAGTATTCGAATATCTTCCTAGTTGTTGATCGTATATTTGACTAGTACCTGTTTTTCCAGCTACTTGATAACCTCTAATTGCGGCTTTTTCTGCGGTGCCACCTTTTTTTGTTACTGAAATCAAATACTTTTTAACTAATTTAGAGACATACGGATTAACTACGGGACTTCTAATGCCTGCACCGAAACTTTGAATAATTTTTCCATTATTATTTGTTATTTCTTTTAGTATTTTACCATTTTTATCTATTACATGGTCTACAATATATGGAGGTAAATATAAGCCATCATTTGCAAAAACATTTGCTGCACTCACCATTTGTAGTGGAGAAACTAAAATTGCTTGACCAAAAGAAATATTTGCATGATCAATAGTTTGCCATTTTTTTGAAGAAATTACTCTTCCAGAAGCCTCTGCTGCAACTCCAGAGTTTGGACGTTTTCCAAAACCAAATCGGATAATGTAATCATGAAACTTTGCGGGCTTCATACTCATTCCTATTTTAGCAGCACAAATGTTAGAAGATTTTTTTATCACCTGCATCAGATTCATTATTCCATGAGGAGAAGTATCTCGAACTATATTTTTACCAACTTTATATTTACCTTCTTCACAAAAAAATTTTTGATCGGGAGAAATAATACCCTCATTCAAAGCAGCAGCTACTGTAACCATTTTGAATGTTGAACCAGGCTCGTAACCCGAAGTTGCTGCACGGTTAAGTTGATTCGCTCGTAGGTATAACTGATATTGGTTTGGATCAAATCCAGGATAACTTGCCATAGCAAGGATTGCACCGGTTTTGGAGTGGAGTGCCACAACAGTACCTCTATCTGCTCTAGATTTTATTACTCCATCACGAATTGCCATTTCAGCAAAATGTTGAATAGTACTATCTATGGTCAAGTGTAAAGAATATTGGTCGGGTATTTTTTTTGGAATATTTGAAAGTGGAACAGTCCTGTACATCCCTTCTTTTTCAACAACATAATTTCGAGGTTTGCCAGCAAGAAGAAATTCATATTTATTTTCTATACCTTCCAAACCTTGTGAATCAATTCCAGTATATCCCAATATTTGACCAGCAAAATTTCCATTTGGATAATATCTACGAAATTCTTCCATAAAATCAATGCCATTAAAATTAAAATTTTTGATATTTTTTACTTGTCCGGGTGTTAATTTTCTTTTTATCCATACAAAGTTTTTTCTAGATTTTAATTTTGCAAGTAATTTGTGATAAGGGATGTCTATTATAGGTGAAATTAGTCTGGCAACTTTAGCAGGATATTTTATATGTCCTGGCTTTGCGTATAAAGATTCTAACTTAATAGAAACCGCGAGTATTCTTCCGTCTTTATCTAAAATTCTTCCTCGTCGAGGTTCTAATGTCAAAGTTCTTTCATGTTGAGATCTTGCTTTTTCTTTATAATAGTCTGCTTTTAAAATTTGTAAGTAAAACGTTCTACCTAGAACAGTTAAGAAGCATAATCCAAGAACAATGAGTACCGTTAAAAGGCGAGTTTTAAAACTATAAAGTTGAAATCGTGGAGATTGATTCATTCATTAACTCATTAAATTCCACTTATATCAACCCAAGACAGTTTGTATTGTGAAGGATTTGGAGATGTCATTTGCATTTTCTTTTCTACCAAAATTTCCAGTCTCTGAGGACGTGTTAGATAACTGATTTCTACTTCTAGTAATTCTAATTTAGAAACCAAATTAAGACGTTTTGTTTCCAAAACTTCAATTCTTTGAGCGACCTGGCGAAAATTCATCCATTGAGTAAGATAAAATATACATCCAATTGTTACTAATCCCCAAACAATCAAAGTGATGTGAAAAGACTGGACGGAGTTCCAAATAAATCGAGGAACAAGTTTCCAACGAAATTGTTTTTTTAGTGAGTGAGGTTCCCTTTT
>CACIWU010000049.1 GCA_902590435.1 uncultured SAR324 cluster bacterium
TTCTAGTTATATATTTTTTTACTTTATAATTTGAATAAAGGGCTAATCATAATTTTCCCATGATTTATCTTTGGCACTTATTTCAATTGGCTCAAAAGGCCATTTTACATTGATTGAAGGGTCATTCCATCTTAGTCCCCGCTCACTATTTTGGTTGAAGTATGCTGATACGAAGTAAAGTGCCTCTGAATTTTCTTTTAATGTAAGGAATCCATGCGCACACCCTTCAGGAATAACTATCATTTTTTTATTTTCTTCATTCAATTCATATCCAAACCAGGTCTTATAAGTTTCCGAATCCTTACGTAGATCAATTACTACGTCGAAAAATGCACCACGGATACATCTTATGGCTTTCATTTCGGAATGTGGTGGGATTTGATAATGCATTCCCCTCAGAGTTCCTCTTTTAGAACTATATGAAATATTCGCTTGATTCAAGTTAGATGTAATTCCTTGTTTCCTAAATTCTTCCGAACACCATGCTCGAGCAAAAAATCCACGTTCATCACCAATTTTCTCTAAATCAATAATCCATGCTCCTTTTATAGTGGTTGATTTAAACAACATTTTTTTTCTCTAAATAATTTTGCAGTACATTCAATCTAATAAAATCATATTTTGAAAACTTTTTTGTTTTTAGAGATTCTATCCCTCTGATTAGTCTTTCTATGGATTCTTGAATAGTAAAATTCACCTTGTGATTTTTAGCTAGTTTTTCATAGAGAGAAAAATCTACTCTGTATGATCTATTGTCAACGGGTGCATTTTTATTTAAATTTATTTCTACATTTGGAATCATACTATGGACATTTTCTGCCAATTCTAATACTTGGTAATTCCAATCATTGCTACCAACATTGACAGTCAAGAATTCTTGTCCTTGTCTATGTAATGCCCAATCTATTGACCTAGCCATATCGTAGACATCAATTAGTGGGCGCCAAGGTTTACCGTTGCTAAGGATATCAATTTTACCAGTATTTAATGCGCTAAAAACAAAATCGTTCAAAACTAGATCAATACGAAGTCTATCGCTCATTCCACATGCGGTAGCGAATCTTAAGCAGGATATTTGATACGATTTTTCAGCTAATATTTTTAGTGAATTTTCAGCATTAATTTTTGAACGTGCATATGTTGTTAATGGATTTAATGGATCGGTTTCTTTTTTTGGAGAATCATCTGCAGCTCCATATACTGAACAACTTGATGCGAATACAAAATTTTTTATACCTGCTTTTTTAGATGCCTCAGCCCACCTAATACAGGAATTATAATTTATTTCGGTTGTCAATGATTCATACAAATTACCCATTGGATCGTTTGAAATTGCTGCTAAATAGATTATGCCGTCAGATCCTTCCAAGATCTTACTATTAACTTTTTTTACATCACCAAAAATCTGCAAATCAAGTTTTGTCTCTGGTATTTGTTCATTTGTACTCAGACAGTGAGAAAAAATTCCCAAATCTAGCCCTATCAAAAATGCGTTAGGATATTTCTGTCTTAAGTACTTGACTAATACTGTTCCCACATAACCCATATTACCAATGATAATGATTTTTTTTTTCATTTTTTTTAAAATATTAAGGAAGTAATTATTAAAATTTGTCTAAAATAGATTTTTCCTTTAAAAAATATACTAAAATTGATTTTGCATTTTCTAGGGACTATAAACTCTTATTATAAGGGATTATTTTTTGGATAGGGAATTTATCTCTTTTTAAAGTGAGATATTCATCTATAATTGCCCAAGATTAAATTACTTTGAATTATTGATTTATAGCAATATTTTGTAAATTTTTAGGATTATCATCCTTGTTGAAAAGGTTTAATATCAATTTTCTCCAACGCGGGAGCTCAGTATCAAGATAAAAATAATCATTAATTTTTTTTTGCATATAGATTACTTTGCTAGGAGTATTTAATTTGTTAGCTAGCTCTTCAATAGAATAAACAAATGAAACGTTTTCTTTATCTTTTAATGGACTCTGATTCAAACTTTTACCATCAAGTACGGTTATTACTCGTTTCCCTATACAGTAAGCATCTACTGCTCCTGATGTGCCACTTGAAGTTAATACAGTTGAACATTTATCGATAAGCGAGTGAAGGTGCGAATTCTTAACTACCAATTCAAGATCTTTGTATTTTGATAACGAGATTTTACAAGTAGGGTGTGGTTTAAAAAAAAATTGCTTTGAATCTTCAATTAGAGGTAAAGATTCCTGTAAGAGGTCCATCATTTTTATTGTAAATTTTTCTAAACAGTCACCCAAAATAAGTACAATCTTTTTCTCTGATTCTGTATCATTTTTAGAGTTGGTTTTATTTTGCAGATGAATATATCTTAATGCCTCTAATTCAATTAATTGTTCTTTAGGATATTTACCCTCTAAGTATTTTTTCTTTGCATCACGTCCATTCATCCCCACAAAATCTGGCAAGGGTAATTTGCAGTTATTACTTTTTTTATAACAATCAGGTTCAAAAAAATATCTCATATCCCAAAATCTTATCGTTGAATGTGGAATGCCAATTAAATTATTACTATGTTTTGATTTCCGCCAAGAATGGACAAGACCGAATTCCCATCCTTGATTTTCTTGAAGGTAAAATCCTATATCTTGTTTAGAAATTAATTTCATTGCCTTTTCAAACAAATTTAAAAAAAGCAGATTTTTAGAGGCAACTGAACCGGAAATTGAAATTAAGAAATCTGTTTTCAATAATGGCCAGTAATAATCACTTTTTTTCTTAATGGTATTCCCGAGGGGCTCCTTTAATCTAATTAGCCAAAAAAAATCTCTAATTACATTCAATATTACGCGTAAACTAAGAAATGAATCTAGAGTAACATGTGATTGTGTCGTGAAATGGTTAAGATTAAATTGATTAACCATTTTTTTTGCTTGGAATGCATTTGGTAATATTGAGTTTTTTTCATATATATGGAGCCAATTTGATTCAATTTTATTTTTCATCAAAAATTTAGGCAGTGCTGTCCAATAATTACTCTCAAATAGACCATTTTTTGCAAATTCAGGTTCTAGGTTGAACAAATAAGAAACAAAAGTAATTTTAGCTTTTGATTTTTTCCACTTTGCAAGTCCTGATTTTTTGAGTGGCCAGTTAGAGTAAAGGCGAATACATAGTGAGATTATAGCCTGAATGGTTAAAGGCAAGTGATTGAAAATATGACGGAGATATCCATTTTGATAAGAATTCACAATGGTTTCTTGTTTCCAATTAAATTTGATGTTTTTTTTTAAACACCACAATTCTATTGACTTTGCCAGTTCTTTATTTGAAGAAAAAAATGAAATGTGGTTGTACCTTTTTTCTTGAAACCATTTTTCAAAAGCCATCAATTTAATCACATTGTCAATTTGTGGAGACTTAGAATAATTGCATTTTTCAACTAGAAGAGTCATCCACCAATAACTGAATCCTGATCTAATTTCCAAGTGATCAACAACTCGCTTTCCTTCAAGTTCTGTTTCGCCGAGATTGTAAATAAACTTAAGGTATTTTGATTTTAATTCTACTGAATATTTTTCTATAAGTTTAGGAATAGAATAAATAGAATTTTCTTTAGAGGATTCAAAATTTTGCCAAAGTATCACTTCTTTATGATTTGGTGGCAGAGGTTTTTCAGTATCCCAAATAAGTAGTGAAGTTTCTTTAACCATTTCAAGTTTGTTAAATTTTATTCCTTCAATTTTAATTAATTCGACAAACTCATTTTTTGCTCAACCTTTTTTAAGTCATCCCTCGTATCTACAGAGAAAGTTTGATGCTTTGTAGGTATCATTTTTACAGAAGAACCACTTTCTAGCACACGCATCATATCTATAGCTTCAGCAATCTCAAGTGGGGTAGGCTGCAAGGATGTATATTCAAGTAAGAATTTTCTTGTGAAAGGTATAATGCAAACCTGTTTTTTCATTGGAATATCTTTTGTTTTGCAACGAGTAGGAATAGGTTCTCTGGAAAAATAAATAGCATTATTTTGTTGGTCACATACAACTTTAATACAGTTACGATCTTCAAATTCTTCAAGACTCTTTATATCACCCATCAAATTTACTACTTGTATCTTAGAATCGTTTAACATTGGTTGAACAGATTCTAAAATCATTTCAGGATGAGTCATTGGTTCATCCCCTTGAATCATTACAATGATTTCATATTTAACATTATCTTTTTTTTCAAGATAAACTAATGCTTCTGCACAACGATCAGATGCTCTTTCATGGTGATTGCCTGTCATAATAGCCTCTCCACCAATTGATTCTATGTGGTCGAAAATCTCTTTATCACATGTAGCTACAGCTGTTTTTGTTAGCAAGCTACATTTTGCAACACGTTTATAAACATGTTCAATCATGGGTTTGCCTAGAATTTTTGCCATTGGCTTACCAGGGAACCGACTGCTACCCATACGTGCTGGAATTAGAGCTAATACATTCATTTATTTTTCCTATAGAGAGTTTCTACCCAATCAGTACGCCCATTCATCGGATTCCTTGAGATATCCAAAATACTAAATAAACTAAATCCGGCTGGCACCAAAATTTTTTCAATATCAATAAAATTACAAGATTTTTCATAGAAATCATAAAGAGAAATTTCAACAATTATAGAATTTACTCTATTGAAAACTTTTATCCCACCTCTTAAAACATCTTCTTCAGAACCTTGAACATCTATTTTTAGCAAATCAATATTTTCTATTCTATTTTCAAGCACAAATTTTTCTAGGGTCATGGTATTAACTATAATTTTATGATTTATTTCATCAGAAAAAGTTGATTTTTTTGTTTTACGTTCTTTTGTAGCACGAATTGAATCCTTGCTTTCAAGATTTATTCTATAAAGACTATTTGTGTGTGAAATCCTGTTTTTAAAAAAACTGGCATGACCAACTTTGTCAGAAATTGCATAGTTGAATACTTTAATTTGGTCAGATTTTTTTTTTGAAATAACTTTGAAAGAGTCTGGATCAGGTTCAAAAGAATATATTATTGAACTAGGAAATAATTCTGTTAGATAATTTATACTTTGTCCTTTATGCCCTCCTATATCAAATATAGTAGGTCTTTCTGATATAACGGAATTTTGAATAATTTTACCTCTATCAAATTTTCGAACATATTCCTCATTCCTCTTATCAAATTCTCCTACATCCTTCATGAAAAAGGCCTTTTTACAAACTTAGAAAAAATTACACTATCGATTGAGTAAGCAATAAAACGGTAACCATCATCTATTTTTAACCGCAGATCATTTTCAGATGGTTCAACGACATGAATCCCACATGCCACTCCTGCAAGTTTTGCTTTTTCTTTTATCTTTCCTATGATATTTTTAAATTTAGAAGTTTCAAACTGGGCTGTTATTCCCATTGATGCAGACAGATCGTATGGACCAATAAATATAGCGTCAAGATTATCAACTTTTAATATTTCATCTAGATTTTTCACTGCATTGAGATGCTCAATCATGGCAACGAGTAATGGTTTTTGTGCTTCTTCAGAATAACTTTCGAAATTCTTCCCAAATAAGTTTGCTCTAGAGAATCCAACTCCTCTTTTCCCAGAAGGAGGCCATCTAATTTCATTCTTAATTTTTTCTAAATGTTCTGCGCTTTCAACCATTGGCACAATAACTCCTCCCGCACCAGCATCTAAAACTTGTTTACAATCTTTTAGATCACCTTTTGCAATTCGAGCGAGAGGTAGAGTATTCCCTAGTTCCAATGCACGAAAAAGATCTGGTAATTGATCCACAGAAATGGATCCATGTTCCAAATCGACTGCAACCCAGTCGTAGCCAGCATTCCCTATAATTTCAGCAATCGAAGAGTGAGGAATTTGTATCCAACTGCCTATACTATAGTTACCATCATTAAGTTTTTTTCGTATAAAATTTATTTTTTCAAGTCTGTTCATCATAAAAAATTGTCGATCATTCTACAATCTAATTGATTTTGTAGATCTTTGTTTAGATTAGTTCGTCTTAACACAAATTGGACATTATTTAATTTTGCAGCATTATAATCTACAAAAGAGTCACCAACCATTAATGCTTTTTCAGGTTCGATAAGGAACTTTTTTAATAACTTTTTAATGGCATTCTTTTTTTTTATAGGAGCCCCTACGATTTCCCTAAAAATATGTCTGATGTTTAGTTTTGTAAGAATTTCTTCAATTTCTGTTTGTGGAGTAGCTGTAATCAAGTAAAAAGCAGGCTTATCAATTTTTTTTTTAAAATAATCAATTATACCTGGTACCCAATCAGAATCAATGACCTTCTGTTTAACCAATTTGGAGAATTTTGCTAAATGATCATCCAGTAATTCTTGCGTGAGAGTTTGTCCACTCCAGTCTATGTAAATATTTAGTTTTTCAAAACGGGACATTCCACCATTTGTTTCATGATGCTTTCTGACTCTTTTGGCGAAGTCTTTACCAATAGGAGTAAATAGTTGCTCAAAGGCATCCGATTTTACTTCCACTGAATCCTTTATGACTCCATCGAAGTCAAGAAAAATTACATCAAAATTTTGAAATAACTCAACAGACATTTATTTTTTTATGGGGAAAAATATTAATTATTTTTCCCTTCTCAACCAAATCTGGTTAAATGTATTACTAAATATCAAATTATCATTGAACATATCAGAGTGTCTTTTTTCTGTTAAGACAAGTCCGGCTTCGATCAAGTGCTTTGAAACATTTTGATCCTGTTCTTTGAAGTCTTCGTTTACTTCAACTAAAATTCCTTTTACTTCAGAAAGTATTTTTATACTGCCTTTCAAGATCAAGTGTTCAATGCCATCTACATCAATTTTTATATAATTTGGGGCAGCTATCTTTAATTTATCAACGGCATCTTTCATACTTAACCCGATGGTACGGAACTCAAAAATTTTATCTAAATCTTTACCATCATGACCATAACTTTGTCCAAAAGTAGAAAGAGCTCCTCCCCAGTCGGTTGATGATATATTCATATTACCTGACTTTAGCTTATCAGATAAAGGTAATGGAATAATTGTAATATTATTTACAAGTTCGTTTAAATAAATATTTCTTGCTAGAAGTTCTAGATTAAAAACTGAAGGTTCAAAAGCGAAAACCATACAATTCCTCTGTTTAGCTGCATAACAACTGTATAATCCGACATTTGCACCAATATCCCATACTATACTTCCTTCAGGGATTGAATCTATCCAATCAAGTGTTTCAGGTTCCTTTGTGCTAAATGTGTCCGCACGAATAAAATTTAAAAAATTTGGCACGAAAAATTCCAATGAACATCCATTGTGTCGGACTTTTTTTTTGATACTCATAGTATTTTCGAGTATTTGGTTTTGTATAAAACGACCTAATTTGCTTTGATTTAAGAATAAAAAAAAGAAATAAATTGTTTTTCCCAAAACAAACTTTAAATATTTTCTCATTTTTTTAAAATTCTTCTTCTTCTTTATTTATTTCCTCAATTACTTGCATAAGACCTTGTCCAAGATCTATATGTATTTGCGGAATAAATTTTCGTCCTAATTTTGGTTGATAAGCATAAGGTGTTCTCACATAATGTCCGACATAATTTCCCTCAATAAATTCTATTGCATCTTCTGGTAACCCAAGGATTTCAACCAACATTTTAAGCACATCCAATACACGCATTGCTTCCTGACCTGTCAAAACAACACTCTCATTCTTAAATTTTTTATCAAGTATATCTATACTAGCGCTTGCTGCATCCTCTACTTGGATATATTCTCGCATTGATTCAACATGACCCTCATACTTTACAATCCCACTTTTAATTGCAGATTTTACAATTCGATAGATTCCGTTTGTTTCATCTGCTCTTGGCCCATAAATAGATCCATACCGTAAAATTGTATAATCTAGACCATAAACTCTTTGAAATTCTTCAACATATGATTCTGCTGCTTGTTTGCTGCAACGATAGAATCCACCCTGTCGACTATGCACATAGACTGTACTTGCATAGATAAAACGTTTTACACTGTTGTGACGACATGCCTCCATCACATTCAAGTTACCAAGAATATTTACGTTTATAGTTTTTAGTGGTTGTGTGATTGATTCGTTAAGAGCTGCTATTGCAGCAAAATTATAAACTATCTCAGCTCTATCAATAGTCTTTTTTAATTTTTCAAGATTTGTAATATCACCAATAACCATCTCTTGATCGCTGCGTAACCACGGAGATTTTTTTTTATCATATATAATTACTTTAAAATCAGCATCACTAAGTTTATCAGCTACATGAGAGCCAATAAATCCGCTTCCGCCTATAACAACTACTTTTTTCATATCAAATTTTGTTTTTGCAGCATATATTCAATTTCTGGTACCAAACCTATTAAAGACTTGCCGTTAATGAAACGTATGACTTCTTCAGTAGCTTCAATTTCCATTTTGGCACGACAATCGGTAGTCATTGATCCCATATGCGCAGTTAAAAAACAACGGTCTATTTTACTGAGTGGTCCGAAGTATGGTTCTGTTTCAAATACGTCTATTGCGACACCACTTAGATGTCCGGCTAACAATACATTACTGAGATCAACTTCATTAACGATTCCTCCTCGTGCAGTATTGATAATGATGGCATCTTTTTTCATCATTAGAAGTTGGTCTTTTTTTATCATGTTTTTAGTTAATGATGTTAGAGGTGTATGAAGAGAAATGATATCGGCGTTTTTGTATATATCTTCTTTGCTTACCCATTCGAAGGCATATTCTTTGTTTAAATTTTTTTTTGGATGAATGTCGTTGATCAAAATCTTGGTATTCTCAAATCCTTTAAGATGACCAAGGACTCTGGTACCAATTCTACCCATACCAATAATGCCAATTGTTGCTTCCGACAATCTTCTACCAAAAGTTCGCTCCCATTTCCCTTTATGCATTTGATTGTTGGCTCTATGAGTAGATCTAAGAACTGCTAGCATCATGCCAATGGTTAGTTCTGCAACTGCTGGAGCAGGAGCCTCTGGAGTGTAAGACACCTTGATGCCTCTATCCTTAGCAGCTAAAAGATCTACATTATCGAGTCCAACTCCAACTCTAGAAATCATTTTGAGTTTTGAAGATTTTTCAATTACCTTTCTGGAAATATTTTCTGTCCCAGCTATTATAAAATCAAAGTCAGGGGCAATTTTTAATAATTCATTTTCAGTTAGTTTTTTATTAAGTGGATTGA
>CACIWU010000050.1 GCA_902590435.1 uncultured SAR324 cluster bacterium
AAAACCCTTATCCTTATACTGATATAAGTGAAAACCAAATTGCTAACTCTGTCTCTAAATTACACCTTACTTTCTTTGAAAAAAAGAACCACCTCAATTTCAACGAGAAAATGCGTAGGATAATTATATTTTTTTTGCAGTTTGAAACTATTAGCAGAAAAAGATTTAATCGTGGGACGAAAAGTCTGTCTAGCCAAGTTGATTTGGAAGATTTGGCAGAACACATTGTTGCAAGCCATTGGTACCGAGAGGCAATCAAAAGATTTTCTTCAAATAATGCATATGGTTTTTCTGAGGAACGTTTACTTCGTGTTTTATTTTCAATTCAAGTTGCATCAAATTCTTTTGATATTCCTTATCCAGCTCTTTTTTGTTTGTTTTTTCAAGAATCAAAATTCGATTTCCTTGCAAACAGTTATACCGGAGCAAAAGGAATTGGCCAGCTAACTAGTATTGCGATAAAAGAAATAAGTCGTTTGCGTAATAATAATAAAAAAGAATTACTATTACAAAATACAGCTTCTCACCTGAATAAGGTATATAATGATCCTCAAATAAATTTGTGGCTCGAAAAACTTGGTTTTAAAATAGATTTACCAAATATTGAGCCTATACCTAAAAAAATTGAATTTACTAAAATAAATTCTGCATTTATGAAAGATGTTGGTATTGAACTTGTAAAAAGTGGCCATTCTTATGGAGAAAATATTAGATTGCTATGGTATCTCAGTAAGAAAATAAGACGTGGTAGAATTATAGCTGAACGTTATGCACATACTCACAAAGTTTTTTCCCAGATGCTTGCTGATCGATATGCAAGTTCTCCCTCTAGTGCATATAATATAGAAACAAATATTCTAGCATCATCAATGCTATTTAATCATTATTACCGATATAAATGGCAGCATGGTAAAGAGTTGTTTAATCTTCCAAAAGATACAAGAGTTATTTTGGCCGCATCTTCATATAATCACGGACAATCTGGAATGCGTCGCTTTCTAATAAATCTGAAAAATGAATTCCCTGTTCTTAATTTTAAGAACTTGTCTGCTAAAAAATTGAGCAACTATTATACTTATAACAGGCTTTCAAAAGCACTTAAACGACCTAAATATAAAATTCGTGAAGCTTCAAAACATGTAAAAAATATTATGGAGTGCTCAACCAAAAAATCCATATCTCCAAAATATTCTGCTACGAAAATTTAGGAAATTATATTCAACGAAATCCTTCAGATTGCATATTAAAAAGTTCAGAATACTGACCTTTTTTAAGTAATAATTCATCATGTGTTCCCTGTTCTATCAATCTCCCCTCGTGCAATACTATTATTCGATTAGCCATACGAACTGTGGAAAAACGATGTGAAATCAATACCGCACATTTGTCGTGAGTCAATTCTAAAAATTTACTAAAAACCTCATGTTCAGCTCTAGCATCCAAAGCAGCCGTAGGTTCATCCAAAATTAATAATTTTGCCTCACGCATGTAAGCGCGCGCAATTGCTATTTTTTGCCATTCACCTCCTGATAAATTTGTTCCTCTCTTAAACCAACGGCCAATCATTTGCTGGTATCCATCAGGAAGTTTTTCAATTACTTTATTAGCTGAGCTTTTTTGTGCTGCTAATCTAATTTTTGACAGATTATGTCGTTCTTCAATACGACCGACTGCAATATTTTCTTCGGCTGTGAGATGATATTTAACATAATCTTGAAAAATAATACCAACAGAATTCCGCAAATCATTAAGATCATAATCTCTTAAATCATGACCCTCTAAAAATATAATACCTTCGTCTGGGTCATATAGCCTAGAAAGCAATTTAACTAGTGTTGTTTTCCCTGCACCATTCTCTCCAACCAATGCTAATTTTTCTCCAGGATTAATTGTAAAGTTAATACCTCGTAAAACCCACTTATCCATTTGTGGATAACGAAATCCAACATTTTTGAAAGTAAAGCCTTTACTAATATTTTTTGGGAATGGTAGTGCATTTTTCTTCGATTTGATTTGAGGTTCCATTTCTAAAAAATCAAAAAGATCCCTTAAATAAATAGCACTATCAGCTATGCTAGAAAATCTTATTAAGATTGATTCCATCAAGGATCTTAATCTTAAGAAAGATCCAGACAAAAAAATTAAATCGCCTAAAGACAATTCCCCATTGATAGTTTTAAATATTATAACTAAATATGCTGAGTAATAACCTAAACTTCCAAGTATTGAAATCAATCCTCCCCAAGCAGCTCGACGAACCGAAATTTTTTTGTTTGCATTGTAATATTCATTAGCTAACTTTTTATAGCGATTACTAAAAAAATTAGACAAACCAAACACTTTTACTTCCTTAGCTGTTTCATCACTAGCTCCAGCAAATCTCAAGTAATCTAATTCACGACGTTCCTGAGTCCAACCATACATAAGTGAATAACTTTGATTATTGAAGTGTGTTTCTCCTAAAAAAGCTGGTACAAGAGTCAAAGCAAGAAGAATTAAAAGCCAAGCATTAAAAGTAATAAGGGCAGTTGCCAAAAAAAATACGGTTATAATATCCTGTAACTGAGTCAATGATTGTGAAATTAATAATATTCGACTAGAAGCTTGACGACGTGCTCGCTCAAGTTTGTCATAAAATTCCGAATCTTCAAAACACTCTAAATCTAATCGAGCTGATTGATTCATTAGTCGTAATGAGATGTCATGTGATACTAGGTCTCCAAGCAAGCTATCTACCATCGCTATACCTCTTCCCAGCAAATCTGAAAATATGGCCATTACAAGTTCGAAAATTAAAAAAAATAATAAGATAGATATTTCTGAAAATTCAATTACAGTTCCATTAAAATTATCTGAAATATGTACAATCTCATCGATTATTAGTTTCCCTACATAAAGCATTGCAAGAGGGATTGAACCTCTAATAATTCTCAGAATAATATTCAAAATGGTAAGCCAATGGTCACAGCTCCAAATTAAGCGAAAAAAATCTGGCAGATTTTTAAATGCACCTATTTGCTGTTTAAAATCTAATTTAGCAATAGTATTATGTTTACTATTAGTTTTTTTTGTATTTTGTTTCATTTAAATTTTGTTGGTTCAAACAAATACTCAAATTTAATGGCTTTTCAGAAGATTACTATTTGAATATATATATATATCACATAAGATATAGTAACATAATTAGTCAGTTAATTAAGATTGAAATTGAAATTTAATTAAATTAATTTCTAGAATAACAAATCACGTTTACATTTTTTAATAGGTCTACAGATGAATATATCAAAACCGTATATAACCTTCGATTGGGCTGATCCAATGTTAATAGATAACCAGCTTACCGAAGAGGAGCGTCTAATCAGAGACACTGCAAATAATTTCTGCCAAAATAAATTAATGCCTAGAGTTTTAGAAGATAATCGTAATGAAAAATATGATAGAGAACTCATCTTTGAATTTGGAGAATTAGGATTTCTAGGACCAACCATCCCCGAAGAATTAGGAGGAGTAGGCGCAAATTATGTGTCATATGGATTGATTGCGCGCGAAATTGAAAGGGTTGACTCTGGATATCGTTCAGCTATGAGTGTTCAATCAAGTTTAGTAATGCATCCAATATTTTCTTATGGAAATGAACAACAAAGAAAAAGATTTATCCCAAAACTTGCTAGCGGAGAATTAATTGGTTGTTTTGGTCTAACAGAACCAAATCACGGTTCTGATCCAGGAAGTATGGAAACAAAAGCAAAAAAAGTTGATGGAGGATATCTTATTTCGGGAAACAAAATGTGGATTACAAACTCACCAATAGCTGACCTTTTTATAATTTGGGCAAAAAATGATGAAGACATTATTCGTGGTTTTATTTTAGAAAAAGGTATGAAAGGTCTAAGTGCTCCAAAAATTTTAGGTAAAATGTCATTAAGAACATCCATAACAGGTGAAATAGTAATGGACAATGTATTTGTTCCAAAAGAAAATGAATTGCCAAATGTTTCTGGCCTTAAAGGTCCTTTTGGGTGCTTGAATAGTGCACGATATGGAATAGCTTGGGGTACAATAGGTGCTGCAGAATATTGCTGGATGCAAGCTCGTCAATATACTCTTGAAAGGATTCAATTCGGTCGTCCTTTAGCCGCAAATCAATTAATTCAAAAAAAACTCGCAGATATGCAAACAGAAATAAGCTTAGGTCTGCAAGGAGCTATACAAATGGGGCGTTTGATGGATGACCAAAAATGTTCGCCAGAGTTAATTTCTATGATGAAAAGAAATAATTGTGGAAAAGCATTGGATATTGCTAGACTATCAAGAGATATTCATGGTGGGAATGGTATTTCAGATGAATATCATGTTATTCGTCATCTAATGAATTTGGAAACAGTTAATACTTATGAAGGAACTCATGATATCCATGCACTAATACTTGGACGAGCTCAAACTGGAATTCAAGCATTTTTTTGAACTTAATTCGTTTTTCCTTCAATTTATGTAATTAAGGTTTTGATCTGGTGATTTGCAATGAAAAACAATTAGGAAAAATTTTATTAAGCATATATAGGAAAATAACGTTAAATATTAATTTTTTTCAAAAATATACAAAAAATAATAGGTTTAATTAAATTACTTTACATATCCTATTTAGATTTGACAAAGAAATTGCTCCATGCCTTAAGACTTTAAAGTTTGAATTTTCGCAATTTACAATTGTGGAAGGTTGGTTTTGAGAAATATTACTTCCGTCTATATATAATTCAACCCGATTTTTAAGTTGTAATTTTACTTCTCCAATAGAAGAACAATCTGGCATTCCCGATAGATTAGCACTTGTACCAATGATGGGGCAATTACCTAATTCAATAAGTCTTTGTGCTATCGGTGAACTACTGTAACGTATTGCAATTGTCCCATTAATGTTTTGAAGATGCTTAGGAAGTCCTTTATTTGCTTCCAAGATTAATGTCAAAGGACCTGGCCAAAAAGTATCTATAAGATCATTTATACGTGAATCATTCCAACAACATATTTGATCAAGCCAATCCAAATTGATTAACAGAATAAAAGATTTTTTTAGAGAACGCCCTTTTATCTTATAAATTCTTTCTACTACATTTTTAGAAAAAGCATTCCCTCCTAAACCATAAATAGTTTCCGTTGGAAATACAAGCACCTTATGATCTTGAAGGGCCTCTATGATTAGGGTTTCATTTTTTTTTGAAAATGGATATTTAATCAACAATACCTCTTTGCATTATTTTTTATTATTCTTAATATTGTCCTTCATTTTCGTATTAAAATATCATATTTTGTTCCTAATTTTTTAATTATTTTCTCTTCCATCTAACCAGTCTGAAAAATGATTAACTTTTCCAGGTAAAATTTGTGAAACACGAAAAGTTGTCAAAGCCAAATGATTATCTGAATCGATAAATACTGGAGGCATCAATTTCCCCTTCCAGTTAATTAAAGTTTCTGCAGAAGAAATTGCTCTTTCTCTATTTAAAGACCTCCCAGTTCTATTCAGAATCTCTACCATCAACTCTGCTATAGCATGGCCATATAAAGTCCATCTATTAGGAATTAATTTTGGTTCATATTCATTAAGAATTTTTTTATGAAGAGATACTCCTTGATTTTCTTTTTCATATATCAAAGGATATGCTGATAGGACTCTCACACTTGGATATACACTGCTGCCCAACCATTCGGTAATTCTACTATCGGCAAGTGCATGACCTGTATATACTGGGATATCTAAATTTGGATAACCTTTTAAAAAATTCATTAGATCACCATAGTTACCTAAAGCGACCAACAAATCCGGTTTTCTCTTACTTATTAAATTCCATTCTGCTTTCAATCTTCCTTTTTTCCCGGGTAATAGCTTAGCTGAAACCCCAAATAACTCTTTTGTAATAGCTTTCACTGATCTTAAATATTTTTTGTTATCTGCATACCAAATTATCATCTCACTACCAGAGTGATTATTTGTTAAATATTTACCCAAAACTCTTGCTTCTATTTCAGGATTTGGTAAAAAACTAAAAACATTTTTCATTACTGGTTGAGTCCATTCTGCTTGATCTGAACCCACAAAAAAACTTGGAATATCTTGTTGTTTAAGCAAACCCAGAATAGATTTAAAATTTTCATTACCTAAGCCGCTAAAAACAGCAAATATTTCATTCTTTACTGTCAATTCATTGAGAATTTTAAATGTTTTTTCTGGTCTAAATTGGTCGTCAAAAATATTTAAAACTATGGATCTACCATGAACACCTCCTTGGTCATTAACATATTGGAAATATGCTTTTGAACTTTTTCCTATGTAAGAAAAATCCTTTGCAGGGCCACTCAGAGGTTGATTACTAACAAAGATTATTTTTCTAGAAGAAATACCTGTTTCTGCATAACAGCAATTAGTTAATAAAATCATTAAAATAAGTAATTTAATTATTGATAATATTTTCATTATTTTCCGAATTATAAATTTTATTTTTTAAAAAAACACAAATTCTACAAATTGTCTGACAATTGATTTTTTAGTCCTGTAAATCGCCTCAACGCACCTTGGTTTTTAACAGCCATTTTAACTGCATCTTCAGTACCAATCAAAACTACCAATTGCTTGCCTCTTGTAATTGCTGTATATAATAAATTCCTCTGCAACATAACGAAATGATGACTAGTAAGTGGTAATATTACTGCTGAATATTCGCTTCCTTGTGATTTGTGAACCGTGATAGCATACGCCAGAGATAATTGGTCTAACTCCTTCGAATCGTAATGAACAATATCATGATCAAACTTAACAAAAAATTCTTTGGTTTTTTGATCATAATTTACAATGCGACCTAGATCACCGTTGAAGACTCCTTTATCATAATCATTTTGTTGTTGCATCACCTTATCTCCGACTTTAAACCAAATTCCACGAAATTCCATTCCTTTTGAGTCAAAATTAATTTTTTCCTGAATTTTCTTATTAAGATTTAAAGATCCTGTAATACCTCGATGCATTGGAGTAAGAACCTGAATATCCATCATCGGATCTAATTTGAAGCGTTGAGGAATCCTCTCCAAATTTAAAAGTAATATCTTTTCAACTATTTTTTTTGGATTTGATTCTTGTATAAAATAAAAATCTAAAAGATTACTGTCTGTATCAGCACTAGGATTTAAATTTGAAATATCTAAAAACTCTCCTCGACGAACTTTGTGAGCATTAACAGTAATATAACTATCTTTTGCCTGACGGAAAATATGATCCAATCTAACAACTGGAATTACTTCTGACTCAATCAGATCTAATAATAAAGCTCCTGCACCAACTGAGGGCAGTTGATCTACATCTCCAACTAATATTAATCGTGAAGCAGATGGCACTGCCTCAAGAAATCGATCCATAAGCATTGTATCAATCATAGAAGTTTCATCAAGAATTAGTAATTCTTGGTCCAGTGGATTATCACGATCTCTTTGAAAACCCATGTTGGTCGCCTCAAGTAAACGATGAATTGTATAAGACACCCTTCCCGTTGTTTCTGAAATTCGTTTTGCCGCACGACCAGTCGGTGCCGCAAGACCAACTGAAGGAATTCTGGAACTCATAAGTCCAAGAATAAATCTAACAATAGTTGTTTTACCCGTTCCAGGTCCTCCTGTAATTATAAGAAATTTATTTTTGAGAGCCTCTTCTACTGCTAATCTTTGAATAGGATCAAGTTTAAATCCCACTTTTTTTTCTTCATCCTCTATCATAGATGCTTCACTATCAAAAACAGTATATGCTTTACTTTTCAGAATCCTAAAAACATTTTCTGCCACTCTTTTTTCAGCATCATATAAACGTGATCTTGAAACAAAGTCTTGTTCTAAACCATTTAAATCTTCTATTCTATACATTTTCAAAATTCTATCACTTAGCAATTGCTCTAAGGATTTTTTAAGCATCTCAGATTCAATATTTAATTCTTTTGATGTTATTTTAATTAATTCCTCTTTGGGAAAGCATGTATGTCCATTACTCGCTTGCTGTTCAATGATATATAGAATACCTGCAGAAGATCGATGAGGAGAATTGTTTTCAAATCCAAGTTTTCTAGCTATTGTATCTGCAGTAAGAAAACCAATTCCTGGGATATTAGTTAGTTGGTAAGGATTAGTCTTAATTAGAGGAATACTATTGAGACCATTTTTTGAAAAAATTAGTTGTGCATATGAATATGAAATTCCAACTCCCCTTAAGAAAGTCATTACATCTCTTAAACCTTTTTGATCATCCCATGCAGAAAGTAAAGAATTCTTCTGTTTTTTCCCAACTCCTTTTACTCGGGACAATAATTCTGGAGTATTATCAATAATATTGAATGTATCTTCTCCAAATTTTTCTACAATCCTTCTGGCTGTTTTTTCTCCAACTCCTTTAAATACTCTAGAAGAAAGATAGCGTATCATCCCTTCTACAGACTTTGGTTCTACTGTCATAAATTCACGAATAGAAAATTGACGACCATAAATTTTATGATTCTCCCAAGTGCCTTTCAAATGCAACTTTTCATGTTCATAAGTATTAAATAATACTCCTTTTACAGTTATAGTCTTGAAGGAGTTTTCAGTAATAAATGTTCCTATAATAAAGCCATTTTCTGGATTATTATAGAGGATCTTTTCAAGAGTACCAATTATGCTTACGTAATCTTCTACCATTTTTTGGAAGGACAATTTGTGTTAACTAGTTAACTGGAGAATAAAATGGAGATCGAATCATTTGTATAAGATCAAAAGACCATTTGCCTTTTTCTTTAATTAGCAAAAAAGATTGTTTTTTGAGAAATTTTAAATCAATAA
>CACIWU010000051.1 GCA_902590435.1 uncultured SAR324 cluster bacterium
ACAAACCATTTGCAGTAATTGAGCGGTTAAATCAAGATTCTATACCTTTAGTATCGGAACAAATTTTGCTTAAAAAATTTAAAGATGAATTGAAAAATAGATATGATTTTAGATACCAATCTGAATTTGAAATGGCTCTCCATAAAATAAAGTATTTAACTCAAAATGATGACTGTGAGGATATAAATTGTATTTTGAAGGCACATTCTGGTTTTGATCACACTACTTTGTTTTTACTTAAAAGCCAAATGAAAGGACAAAGACTGAGTCTAGTAAAAATAGGGAAAAATATAAAATGGTATGAGAAGCATGAAGTGTGTCGAATGTGCGGACTTACTAAGGAAGAAATGATTAATAATGTAGTTTTTAGATTAGAGAATTATTCCAAAAAAAATATTCTTTTAGATGGGGAAAGGTCAGAAATATCTATTAAATCAGATGATGTTTCAAATGGTGAGTTTTCAGCAAGCAAAATAGACTCTAGAGACAACTTGTTAAAATCCGATACTAAAAGTGCTATAAATAAGAGCTTACGAAAAGACAAGACTCCTCAGGAAAAGTTAAAATTTAAAATAGCTCAAAGACAATACAATCAGTTAATTTGGAAAAAAATCAAAAAGGAATTAATGTTTTTTAGAAGAAAACGTAATAACTATACTATAAAAAAATTAAAAGCCAGATTACGATTGCAGATAGATAAATTTGGTAGAGTAATAGAAAAGAGTTTAGTGGATAGAAGTGGATCTGAAAAATTTGATAAGAGAATTCTTGATTCAGTTGACATTTTGAAACTTCCTCCACCGATGAAAAATTTAATTATAAATCCGCCTTATGTGGTTACGATATTGATCCAACCCTGAAAATAAATATAAAAAAAATGATTTTGTCTCAAGATAAAGAACTTGAAAAGAGAGATTTGGAAATTAGTGACCTGAGAATTAATCAGAAAAAAATTACCCCTGTTGAAGTTTTAAATCTGGTTTTTGGAGAATATGCCTTAAATACCCAAAGAGCATATGCAAGAGCGTTTCGAAATTTGCAAGAATGGTCAGGGATTAAAGATATTAGTGACATGGAAAATTTTGATCCTTTAAGAATGCTCGAATTTAAGAAACATTTAGTTTCGCTAGGTAAGAAACCTTCAACTATTAATCAAATCATGAGTGCTTTGAGAAAAGTTTGTAGGGTTCTTTCAGAATTTGGATATTTAAAACAAAATCCTTTTAAGGCTTCTCTAATCAGAGCAGAAAAAGTTGATAATTCTTCAAACAAGGGTGCATTGAAAGTATCTCAGTTGAATGCAATGATTGATGCTAATGAAAATATTGAATATGATGGTCGTTTATCGCACCTTCTAAGATACAGGAATGGTCTTGTGCTAAAATTTCTTTATTTAACGGCAGCTCGTCGTGGTGAAGTATCAGATTTAATTTGGGAAGATATAGTTCAGGATGGAGTTTTTAATGTAGCTATTCTAAGACATACAAAGAGTGGAAAAGAGCAAAGAATAAAGTTAAGGAATGAGCTTTATAACGATTTATTAGATTGGAGAAAATTATTAGAGACAAATAATGTCCTTTCAGATTATGTTTTCCCTTCGCTTGGGTTTCGCACTCTTGGTGGAAAAATGTCAGGTAAGGGGATTAACGATATAATCGTCAGGCTTGGTAAATCAATTGGTTTAAATATTTCTGCACACTATTTAAGACATACTGCAATTACTCTTGCACTTGAAATGGGAGAACCTCTTCAAAAAGTTCAGTCTTATGCTCGACATGCTTCTGCAAACACTACAATTAGATACTATCACGATAGAAAACTTTTGGAAAAAAATCCTACAGATAAACTACCTTTAATTTAAATCCTTTGCTAAAAAGTAATTGTAAATTAGATTACTTACTTTACAAATCCACCTTTAGTCATTTTGAAGGGATTAAATGCATTATCTAATTCTTCTTCGGATAGATCACACATTTCTAAGGCAACTTCTTTTAGGGCACGCTTCTCTTTAAAAGATTTTTTTGCAATTTTTGAAGCCAAGTCATAACCTATTAAGGGATTTAGTGCCGTTATTAGAATTGGGTTTTTATCTATCATTGACTTGATATGGTTTTCATTAACTAAAATTTTTGATACGGATTTTTCTGCAAGATTTTTAGATGCATTTGCAAGCATTCTAATAGATTCAAGAAGACTATGCGCTACCATTGGTAGCATAACATTCAATTCAAAATTCCCTGACAAACCTCCTATACTTATGGATGTATCATAACCAATAACTTGAGCACATACCATTGCCATAGATTCTTCTATAACTGGATTTACTTTACCAGGCATTATAGAAGATCCCGGTTGAAGAGTTGCGAGTTGTATTTCACCTAGTCCCCCATTTGGCCCTGAATTCATCCAACGTAAATCATTCACAATTTTCATTATACTTACAGCAAGAGTTTTCAACTGTGATGAAAGAGCGACTGGTGCATCAACAGTTGCCTGTGCTTCAAAATGATTTTCTGCTTCACGAAAGGATTCACCTGTAAGTTTAGATATTTCTTTAGCAAATTTAATTGGAAATTCAGGGTCTGTATTGATTCCAGTTCCTACAGCAGTTCCTCCCATAGGGAGTTCCGACATTTGATATAATATTGATTCTATTCTTTTAATACCCATTTCAATTTGATGCGCATAACCGCTAAATTCCTGTTCAAAAGTAATTGGCATAGCGTCCATCAGATGAGTACGGCCGGTTTTGACAACATGTTTGTATTCTGAGCCTTTTTTTAAAAATGTCTCATACAAATATTTAAGTGCTGGAATCAACGAATTTTTTGTTTCAAGATAGGCTGCGATCCTAATGGCTGTAGGGAAAGTGTCGTTTGAACTTTGACCAAAATTAATATGATCGTTTGGATGAATATTTATAGATAATTCAGGAACGAGTTGAGCAGCTCGTCTAGAGATTACTTCATTAACATTCATATTACTGGAGGTTCCAGATCCTGTTTGATAAATGTCTATTGGAAAATGAGAATCTAATTTACCATCGATAACTTCCTGTGCAGCTAACTGAATAGCATGTGCAATATCCTTTGGTATATTCCCTAATTGTGAATTAATTTTTGCAGATCCTTGTTTAATAATTCCTAGTGCATGGATCATGGGTCGACTAATACAAATTCCACTAATTGGGAAATTATTAATGGCACGTTGGGTTTGAGCTCCGTATAACGCTGTTTGAGGAACTTTGACTTCCCCTAGTGAATCTTTTTCGATACGAATTTCTGAAGTCATTTTTTACCTTTCTTTTTATACAAAGCCATTTTTTATAATATTACAAATCAATTTAATGTTTTAATGTCAGTTTCTAAAAAAATCCTAGAGAAAAGTATTTTATTTTTCAAATTATAAAATAATAGAAATTATTTTGTTTGAGTATTTTTTAATTAATATTAGAAATATACTAAATACAATAATAAAATAATTGGAAAAAATATATATTAATTCAAATTATTTTATTAAATTAAACATTAAGCTTTATACATAGGTCTTTAAAATCTTTTGTAATTATGTCAGGTCTATATTCTGATTCATCGTAAGGCAAATCATACCTATTTACGTACGCACCTCGAAAACCACTATGCCTAGCTCCAAGAATATCGAATGAGTGTGAAGCTACCATCATGATTTCATCTGGTTCGAGTCCTAAACTATTTGATGCGAATCTGTATACTGATGGATGCGGTTTGAATTGACCCACCATCTCTGCAGAAAGTATGGCATGAAAGTCAATTCCAATTTTTTTTGAAGCAAGATGTTGTAACAAATGCTTTTCGCCATTTGAAAGAATTACAAGTTTGAATTTTTTAGCTAAACGAGATAGACCGTTAACTGCATCTTCAAAAGGTGTGAGTTCATTGTAGATATTCATAAAATCATCTATCTGCTCATAATGGAATTTTATTTTCATAGTCCGAAGACTATATATCAGAGACTTTTTCTTTACAGATAAGTAACCACTGTGCCCTAACATAAGTAGATTGTCTTGGTATTGCTCTATTCTTTGTCTTTGGCGCCAGTGATTCCAAACATCTGTACCTTTGATTGATTCTGGTGCACGACATGATCTTATAAGTTCTTCTAGACTTGGAACAATACTACCTGATAGATTCAGTACAGTTCCAAAAATATCAAAAGTAAGAGTATTTACTTTTTCTAAAATTTTATTAGGAATATCTTTTTCCATGTGATTGATTTAATAGGTTTAGATAAATATTTAATAATTTTATTTTAACCAAAAATTTCTAATTATTTTGTGATGAGATTATTATTATGAATGAATCTAAAATAAGTTAATTTGTTATTTTATCCCTTGGTTACGTTCTGCTTCCCCAAGACATTCAGAAATAATTTTAAGTGCGAAATCCATTTGAGATTTGGACAAAATTAGAGGAGGAGTAAAAGTTAATACATTACCCATGCTGATCTTGAAAGATAGACCTTTATCAAGACACCTATAAAATACTTCTTCAGCCAAATCTTTAGCAGGTTTTTTATTTTGATAGTTTGACACCAGTTCAGCTCCAAAGAGAAATCCTCGACCACGAACATCACCAATGCTTGGATGTTTATTTTTTAGATTTTCTAGTCTTTCAATTGCGTAAAGCCCTAATTCTGAAGCATTTTCTATCAACCCTTCGTCTTCAATTATTTGAATAGTTGTTAATGCAGCACAAGTGGATACAGGATTTTTCTCATGAGTGTAATGGCCAATTGCATATTCTCCTAAAATATCAAATTCAGGTTTAACTAATACAGCAGAAATTGGCATTATTCCACCTCCAAGAGCTTTACCTAATACTAAAATATCTGGAACTACTTTATCATGTTCACAAGCGAACATTTTTCCAGACTTTCCTAGTCCAGTTGGAATCTCATCAAAAATCAATAGTGTTCCATGATCATTACAAGCCTTTCTAACTCTTGACCAAAAATCAGGAGGAGGAATGTAAGGTACGGCTCTAGCAGGCTCTGCAATTACAGCAGCAACGTCACCTTCTTTTTCAAGCACATAACTAATAAATTTTTCACATGTCATATTGCAAATATCTAATTGTGGTTCCCCATTTAAATCTGGATAGCCATAAGGACAACGATAACAGTCAAAAGGGGCGACATGTTCCGATCCTGTTAACAAAGGTCCAAAAATATTTGAACGAAATAATTGTTCACCACCAACAGAGGATGCTCCATACCCTGCACCATGAAAGGAGTCCCAAAATGAAATTGTTTTATGTCTCCCAGTAGCAGCTCTAGCAATCTTTAGTGCCACTTCTACAGCATCAGAACCACCAGTCGTAAATAGGACTTTTGACAAATTTCCAGGAGAAATCTCGTTGAGTTTTTTTGCAAGATTAACTGCGGGTTCACAAGAAAAACGACGTGGAGCAAATGGTAAATCATTCATCTGTTTTGATATGGCTTGTTTGAGTCGAGGGTGACCGTAACCAATATGGTGAACATTGTTGCCATGAAAATCTAGGTATCTGTTGCCTTGTAAATCCTCAATATAGGCTCCTTCTGCTTTTGAAACAGCAGAAAGACATGGGCTAGAAATTGATTGATGCAAAAAATATTTTGCATCTTCTTTCAACAACGAAAGCGTACTATCATCGTGGGTTTTATTAACCCAATCAAGACGTCGGGGGGAGGTGTTAATCTCTCCTTCAGACTGTGAGGGTGAATTTTTCATCCTGAAGGTTTCTTTCTTATATGGAATTATAAATTTTTTGAAAAATAAACTGATATTATAAGTAATTATTTAATTATTTGTCAGGCTAAATTTTTTATTTAAATAAATGCTCTATAAAATATTTTACAAAATTTATTTTCCAATTTGAAATAAGCAGATTTGTTTTTAAAAAATTATTCTTTATTAATCATCTTTGCAACTAAATTGAAAGTCAATCTAGCAAAAATATATTGCTAATTCAATACATATTTGAATCATTAAAAACTTACTTTATAAATTAGAAGAAAATAAAATATTTATATATTAATTTTTTAAGATACTTTTAAGGACTTAACCAACGATTCTGAGTCAATAAAAGATAAGTAAGGTGATCAAAAGCTAAAGACTTTGATGCTAACTGAATTTTTACAAAATCATTTGTTTGATGATTGAGAGGTTTGAATTCAAGAACGTTTTTTAGGCTATGTAATAAGAATCCTTGATTAGAAAAGATTCCTATAAGAGCACCATCTTTTACAACTGCAAAATTTTTTTTATTTTTAAATATATTTTCACCAATAGCACTGAATTTCCCTTTTATATCAAGAATTTTAATTATTGTTGGGAATAAATCAATCTGAGATACATACATTTTTGATTTACCAGGAGCAAAGTTTTTTGGACTATAGATTATTAGTGGTATTTTGAACTTCCCATATGGATTTTTACCCTGAAAATGTGCAATCGCATGGTCAGCAGTTATAATGAATATTGTATTTTCAAAGTCTTTACGTTTTTTGAATTCATTTATGAATTTGCCAATAGCCCAATCAGTGTAGTGCAGCATATTAAGATATCCTCCTTCAGATTCTGATCCATGTTCATATTTGTTAAAAGGATCATGCATTTTTGCGAAAGGAGTATGATTTGAACTTGCATTTACAAAAGCAAAGTAATTTGATTTTTCATTTTCTAATTTCTTTAACAAATAAATTAGCACTTCAAAATCCCATCCTAAAGTTCGATCCTTTGAATCAATATAATCAAGAATAATTGGATAATCTTCTAGTCCATAGTACTCATCAAATCCAGCTGCTCCTGCAATTAAATCCAAAGAAAAAGATTCTCTTAATGTGCTAGTTAAAAATATTGTGCGGTAATTATTTCTTCGAGCCAATTCACCTAGACTAGAAAAATTAATTGATAAGGCTGTCATGTCAGGCATTCCAGGAAGAGGTGGTATTCCTGTGAGGATCGACTGAGCTCCATCTACACTTCTTTGTCCATTTGAAAAAAAATTTTCAAATACATATCCCTCACTAGCAAGTTTGTCTATGTTTGGTGTCACTCCATATTTCTTTCCTGAAAGATGATCAATATATTTAAAAGAAAGACTTTCTACCATTATTACCACCAAGTTTTTTTTATTCCCATTTGTTTGTTGAATATTTGACCTTTCTAATGGGTATGTAGGATTTTTTGGTTTTGGTAAATTAAGAATTTTGAGATATTCTTTTTGGTTCCCGGCTTTTCTTTTAATGAACTTACTAGAATTGCTGAAATGAGATGCTGTAAAAATTCCGTTAAGAACTAAGTGCCCTTTACTTGCAGATCCATATTGATATGCGTCTATTACAGCTATTGGTTTTCTTTGGAAACCACCACGTCCGACTAAAATGAATATTATAAAAACTATAATGAAACTCCAGATAGATCTTTTGATTACTTTTCTCCTTGGACATGTTAATTTTTGAAAAAATGGATAACAAAAAATAGATAACCCCATTAACAGGATAGTAGGCAAAAACTTGACAGAAACCTCGGTCATCAAATATTCTGAATCATTTAGCAAAAAATTAATTTCGTTAGTGATGTGCCTTTTTACAAAGCTAAAATATAAGAAGTCTGATGCTAGAAATATTATAACGGCAATTAACTCAAAGTAGATTAATGCAGTTATAATTCTTCTGAACAAAAAATTTTTAGTTATTTTAATAGGGAAAATAAGTATAGTGATGGGAACGAAAAGGAGAATTGAAATTGATGACAAATCAAAACGTAATCCCAGAAAAAGACTTTCGATTAATTCAAAAAGATCAATGTTGGCAAATAATTCGGGATAAGAAAAATATATAGCAATCCTAAATATTTGAAAAACTAATATAAAGATAAGGAAGAATAGTATTACTTCCATGAAAACAAATTTTATTTTTTGAAACTGTTTCAATTTTTTTAGTGTTTGTTGATGAATTCTTACCAATATAAATGTCAGGATGACTCTATAATGCTGCCATTTTTAAAGAAATATGTCTTTTCAGTACTTCATCGTTTTATCCCTTTCGGAATTCCTGCCAATTATTTAACTTTAATTTCAATCTTAGTAGTTTGGTCGTGTTTTATACATTTTATTATGATTGAAGTTCCAGAAAAAATAGATATTTTTATCGCTATTTTTTCAATAATCATATATGTAATTTTTGATCATTTTGATGGTCTTCAAGCAAAAAAAACATCAACTGGATCTCCACTTGGTGAAGTATTAGATCATTTCAGTGATGTTTTGAATGGATCAATAATCATTTACATATTTTTTAGAATCCTCCAAATCGAATTAGATTGGTTATTTTACCTTGCCGTCTGGGCTAATCTTATTGCATTTTCTATTACTTATTTGGAGCAATGCCTATTTAAGAAATTGTATTTTGGTAAAATAGGATCGCTAGAAGGCGTCATACTAATTCTTTTAATTCTTTGCAGTATTTTAACCGCTCAAGGAAAAACATTTTGGCTTAGTTTTTCAATTATGGATTTTCCAGTTTATATTAT
>CACIWU010000052.1 GCA_902590435.1 uncultured SAR324 cluster bacterium
CGACACTAGTGACTTAACAATCCAAAATTCAGTTACTATTGATTCTAGTACTGAAGGGATTGTTACTGGAGAAGCTGATCTAAACATTTTAGCTTCACTAGATATTAGTGATGGGCGAGTTACTTCAACTGGAGGTATAATTAAGATACTAGAAGGCGGCTCCCTTTCCGAACCTGGACTACTAGATTTTAGCAATAGTACATGGATTTTAGGTGGTAATTTTGACAAAGAAGATGGGACTTTAACCTTGCTAAACACAAATATGGAATTGGGTGGTAATGCTTCACTGACAAGTGACGAAGCGTTAACTTTTGTAACTCTTAATTTAAATGATTTTACTTTGACATTGGGTAGTGCAACCAGTGGTTTAACAATACAAAATTCAATTACGATTGATAGTGTAACAGAAGGAATTTTGACTGGAGAGGCAGACTTAATCCTAATGAGTGCCATAACGATGAGTGATGGAACACTAGAAAGTTCTGGAGGTACAATTAAATTGTCAAGTGGTCAGATCTCAAAATTTAGCGGAAATGCAATTATGATGTTGGATGAGACATTACTGACTACTCAAAATGGATCTGAAGTAGCATATATTGAGATTGATGGTGAGCCGGATTTGAGTATGACAGATAGCAGTACAATTTCATATATTACACTTTCGACGACCGAAGATACAGATGGATCTATAAGTACTTCAGGAGGGGTCGCTTGTGTAGAAAATTGTACTGGTTTTATAGAAACTGGTGCTTATGCTTTCAATACTCACGGGTTATATAAAAAAGTAACTAGTGCCAATTATTATCTATCTGAAGCATCTGGTGAACGCAAAAAAGCATACCTTGCTGTAAAATTGCTGAGTCGACCAGTAGGTGATGTTAAAGTAAACTTGAGTAGTTCAGATGTTTCAGAAGCTACTTTGGACAAGTATTTGTTAACTTTTACTCCTGATACATGGAATCGTGCTCAAGAAGTAATTATTACAGGTGAGGATGATGATGTAGTTGATACTGACGTAAGGGTTCGTATAGTAGGGTACACGGATTCAGATAATGACACAAATTATTCTTCAACTAGTGCAAATAAAAAACATGCTTTTAAATATGTATTTACAAATATAAATGATGATCTGCAAAAAGGTTTGAGCCCTATAGTACAAATAGGTCCCGACCAAAAAATTAATGAAAATACTAGAGTAGTTCTTGACGGTTCATCGTCTTATGATCCAGATCCAACTGGTCGAATTGTATCTTATCAATGGAAGTATTCAGGTACTCGCACTGATATTAATTTAGTTCGCGATAGTGAGAGTATTTCCTATTTTACTGCTCCAGATGTAAGTGAAACAACCATAGTTTCTTTCGGACTTGAAATAATTGATGACGATAGTACTGCTGCCTACGGTTCTACATCTGTAACTATTAAGCCTGTTCAAGAGATTTCTGCATTGACCAGCGTTTCTGGAGCAATAAAACCCAAGTATCCTGATGATGTTACATTGGATAGTGTCGTAACGGCAAGTGATGGTTCAAAAAATCTAAAATTGGTTTCTGGAGATAGTCAACTAGATGTTGCTATGAATTTGGACGGGACTGCTACTAGTTCATTGAAAACAGAGGATAATACCACATCAACTATAAATGTTCCTCTTGGAGTTGATTTAAACATGAACAAAGATGCATCATTAAGTATTTCGAAAGAATTGGACAGTAGTACATTTTTGACGACTAACATTGGAACTGATGGAGCTGTAACAGTGGGTTTTTCTATGAATGGCATAGGACCAAATTTGAAAGCTCCTAAAGGATCAGAAGTTACTATTTCAACAGATGGAACTTCGAGTATTGCTATGCCGTCTTCTACTGATTCTACCAGTGGAGTAACTTCTCAAGTTATTAGTACATTAAATACTGATGGTTCAACTTATATTGAAATGTCTTTTAGTGGAGTAACAGGAAGGACAGCAAATGCTAGTTCAGAAACAAGTAAATCAACTTTAAGTACTGAGTCAGGATTATCTGTGGCAATTGATACTAGCAGTGGTGTTACAGCTAGTATGGCAGTAACAGGTGGTACACTTGCAGCTTCACTTGCAAGTGACGGAACTGCTTCAACAAGTTTTGACAATGGAACAAATAAAACAAGTTTTACTTCATCTGTTAGTATGAACTTGGAAGTAAAAAGTGGAAACGTTGTAAGTACGTCTTCTGCAGAAACAGGAAGTGACGGTGTAACCCGAACCATAATTGGAACTACAAGCGACGAAGAAACGTCGATTACTGTAGGTAATGGTTCAGATGTTTCTGAATTGAAAGCAGAAACAGGTTCAACTATTTCTCTAAGTACAAATCGTTCAATAACTTCTAGTTTTTCTCGTGATAGTAGTGTAACAAATAGTGTTTCAATGAATAGTGAAGGTCTAATGATTCCTTCAAATACATGGATTTCTTCAAATGCAAAGGAAATTTTTCCTGCTGTTGGGGCAGGTGCTACAGTCACTCAAGATTCAGAAAAGTTAGAAATTAATATTCCTATAGGTAATTCAGGGAATTCACGTAGTCTTTCTAGAAACAGTACACCAGTACAACAAAGTTCCCCGTCTCGAACCTCTCAACGTTCAGGTGTAGCTTCTGAATATTCTATGGATGGCCAGTGGGTTGGTATAGATTCATCTTCTGGTCTGCCAGTTTATGTTCAATCTGCATCTTCTAATGCAGTATTAGTTTTAGAAAATGCCTACGATAACATAACTAATGTTAGATTGACTTCCGGATCTGCTCAGATAAGGATTGGTGATGGAGATCCTTCTTCTTTCACAGGTACAAAATCAGTTACTAATTCTCCTGCATCGATAACTATGAGCGGTTCTAGGAATTTGATTGCTCTTCCGTCTTATACATCGGTTACCCCAGCAAGTTTTGAAAGTCAATTTAGCGATTACAAAGTTATCTGGGTAAGGCGCAACGAAGGTTGGCAATTTTTTACAAATAGTGATAATAAGACTGTATATACTGATAAAGGTTATGTCGAGTTAGATTCTACTATTGAAGCAGGAGAAGGAATTTGGATTGAATTGAATTCACCAGTTAATCCTACAAATTTTGAAGTAGCAAATTACGGAGGATATAGTGCTTTGCCTCAATTGAGTAGAATGAATTCTGAATGGAACTTAGCAGGAACTGCAAAGAAAATCTCAGTTGATGAAATTACAAAAGCGGCAAATTTTGATCAGACTTCAGAAGATGAATCTAATACAATTGGTTTCTTAGAAAATACTGGTGGAGATGGTCCTCAATCTGGATTGCAAATTTCTAACTTAGATTTTGAAATATTAAATGAGTTTGATCATTCTTCTAGAGTTGCCTTATTATTAGTGATGTTATTTTTAGCTTCAACTAGTCTTTTGAAATATCAAAGAAAATATTTTGACAAGAGTTCTAAGTTATATCTGAAATCAAGACTAAATAAATCTGCATGGCAATTATCTTTAGTATTTGGAATTATATTTATAATTGTTGCATGTGCCCCCCCTAGCGACTCAACATCTTCTACAAAAGATTATGTAAGCTCATATGACAGAGTTCACTCAGTTTGGAAGTGGGATGATGAGAATAGTATATGGCTAGCGTATTCACCAAAAATTTCTGTAGCTTTGGAATTGTCTAATTTAGGATATACTACATTTAACTATGTTGAAAAAGGGGAAGGATATTGGGTGCGACTAAGTACTAGTGGGGTACCTACAAGTCTTTCATTTGCAGAACCTCCTGCATTTTGATCAACATGTTATATACTGCTCCAGATTTTAGGGGAAGAGAGGTATTTATTTACATGCTTTCTTTTTTTTTTAGGATCTTAGTTTTAAATTCATTTTTCATATTATTTTTATCATTAGATTTATACGCAGTTGAAAGAGAATGGATTAATTTTACAGACAATGATTCTCGAGGAGGATGGCTTAGTGGTGATATGATTTTTTCTCTTCCTGATGAAGCTGAATTGTTAAAAAAAAATGATTCAAAGTTAAAATTTGTTTTACATTGGGGTAACAATCCGCATCAACGGTTGGGAATGTTTTTACCAATAGTTAGCTTTCCTATAAAAAAATCTGAGGGAAAAATTAAAATACAATTTAATGCCACTAAAATTCCTCCTGGAGCTAGTCATTTTATACTTTATTATCTTAATGAAACAGGAAAGGAAAAAGAAGTTTATAGTCTTCCTTTTCGTGACAAGGGAGTTCCTGAAAGTAAGCCACAAAGTATTATTTTTGAACAAACAGCTAAAAAAGGGAATAGTGTAAAAGGAAGAATAATTTTAACTAGAGCTTGGAATGAGAAGGATTTAACACATTATGCGATATATTGGGGTACGGGGCCAAAAACAATTTTAAGATCAAAACCCCCTGTTACAGTAATAGAAAAAAAATCATGGTTTGGTAGTTTAATATCCCAGATTCAATCTCCGTGGTTAGATCCGGTTATTATGGAAGAAATAAATGTTCTCTTACCAAATGAAGCTACGCATTTGATTGCTTTTAGTAGGAATTATGAAGGGCAAATGAATGAAGGTGTTTCATATGAACTTGAAGATACTAATTTGAAAAACAAGGAAAAAAAATATACATTAGATTTAGAAAAAAATTATTCTTTTTCAGGTATGATTGCAGGAAAAGTAACTTTATTTTTGAATGAAAGAGATGAAAACTCACATGATTATTTGTTTTTTGGGGTAAAGACGAAATAACCCGAGTATCAGATTATCCTCCATTGACAAAATTTGAAATTAAAAAAATACGGGATGGTTTAACAGAAAAAGAAATACTAGTATCTTCTTTTTCTATGATGGATCAAAAACTGCAGGTATCTTCAATTAATAATGGTAGCCGTCAGTTAACATATAAATTCCCGAAAAACACTTATATTCCTGAGGGGGCAAAGTATATATTGGCTTTCAGGCAGCAAAAATTTTGGTTTCAAGATGATGTTGAACGCAAGTTAAAGTTACCAATTGCAAGTGTGTCATTAGATGATCCGGAAGGAATAAAAAAGAAGTTAAAAATAAAAAATAAGATCAAGTCGGACTTGAAAGACTTTTCAATTAGTAAATTTACTAATTTAAAAAATCAGGATAAAAATTTAGATTATAAAAACACTTCTGAAACTGGAGTGAAAAAATTAGATAAAAAAAAGACTGCTAAGGAATTGAGAATATCAGAATATCGTGGTTTAGGACTAGGATTATCTTTATCCGGTTTGAATGGGGTTTTTTTGTTCTATGATTACAATCTTGATGACAGTAGACAATTTCATTTTGATTTAGATTTAACTGGACCTCAAGTAGGAAGTTTTTTTAAAGCTCTTCGTTTAACTAATGAAAGTACTGATATGGAGAGTGTAGGAAAAAGCCTTTCTGGAAACTATTTAGAAATAAATCGAACTTTATTTTCTATGGTTTACCGTTGGTTTGTCGATGAATCACTTGTTTGGGGAATTTCAGAAGGATTATTTTATGGTGTGGGAGGTGGCTTAGGTTATGCTTCTCTTAAATACAAAGGAAAAGATGCAACTGGAATTGCAACTATTTCTGGAGAAAATGAGACTTTTAAATCGACAACTACTGACTATAAACATTCTACAGAAGGTATAGGAATTTTTGCAGTATTAGACGCTGGATGGCAGGGAATTAGAAATTATTATTTTCAAATTTCATTTCAACCTTCAATATATATATTTTATCAGGATGGTTTTGATGAAACAAGTATTCCTGAAAACCCCAGTCAGCGATCAACAGTTAGTGATCGTTGGTCAAAAGCTAAAAATCCCTCAAGAATATTTTTAGGATTTGGTGTATTTTTTTGAGATTAAAATGAGATATATTTTTTTGTTATTCTTTTCATTATTTTCCCCTTGGTTAGCTTTTGCAGAGGAACAACAATTGAATATGCAAACGACTGCGGTTCGTTACGTTTTTACTGATAGCGTAGAGAGAGAACTGAAACCTTGGCTTCAAGAAGAAGTGGCAAACACTTGGTTTGGAAGCAATACTCCTAAATCTTGTCATATTTGTGACAATGTTTATCGATATCCAGTAGACAACGGTTCTCTTGTAACTCGAGGAGTACAAAATTTGATCAATAGAAAAAGATTGGCCTCAATTCTTGAAGTCCAAAGTTTTTTGACTGTAATTTTTAGACAGACAGGAGAGCTGATAAGTGTAGAAGCTTCAATGCATAACCTAAAAAAAAATGAACCACTATGGGCTAAGGTAATAGAATGGTCCAAGCCTTGGTCTTTGTGGTGAAATAATATAATAATAATATTTGTATAATAAGACTATTATTAAAAAAATAATTTAAATTCAGAAAACCTTAGATATTAGATTTTTTTAGGCTCACAGTTGGAATAAACTCCACCCTTTTCTTTGAAGGGTAAAGCCCAGGATTTGGAATTTGACGAACATTAATGTATCGTTTTTTCCCTGAAAGAGAGAAACTTTGAATTTCGTAACAACGATTTTTGTAGTTAAATAATACTTCTTCTTTAATAGATTTTTCTGATGTTTCCTTCAGCTTAAGCTCCAATCCGTGATGCAGGCCGAATAATCCAAAAATTAGTACCGGCATAATACACCTTTCTTAAAAAAATTAATAATTGATAAAATTTAAAAAAATATTCTACATTTAAGATCCTAAAAATAAATAGTTAATTACACTTTCTACAATAATTCACATTTAATATCTAAGATTCAAGTCGAGCTTTTCAATACAAGAACTGTGCAATATAAGTCTGTTAAATATAGTCCAAATTTTAAAAGAGTAATTTCTCAATAGTAAAAAATATTAATGTTTTTTAAATTTGTATTCAATTATTTATTAAATTAAATTAGAGATTAAAATTAATAAATTTACTTAGATTCCTAATTAAGTATATTCTTAAATTATTATTTTGTTTCCAACAAGATGATTGCAAGGTTATCTTGTTTGATTTAATATAAAAATAAAGTCAATGTAAATAATTTTTGATTATATGGAAAAAAAACCTAAGATATTAGCTAATTTTGCATCGTTGCTATTGATTAGCATGGCAATCCTGTTATTTTATGTCTGGATTAACTTCGAAGAGTTAAGTTCTGATCAGGCAGAGCGCCAAATGAGGTATCTGAACAAAAAAAATCAAATGAATGACTAAATCATATATGGTTTGAAAGAAAAATTATGGAAGTTAAGATTACAAAATGTATCCCCGAAAGGCTTAAGAGACCACCTGATACTATGTCAGGTGTCATTTTTGGAACGCAATTTACTGATCATATGTTTTGTATGGAATGGGAAGATGGGATCGGTTGGCATCAAGCAGAGATCAAACCTTATGCCCCAATAATGATAGAACCTTCTGCAATGGTCTTGCACTATGCACAGATGTCTTTTGAAGGTCTAAAGGCATATCATACAGATTCAGGCGAGAATGTATTATTTCGTCCAAGAGAGAATTTTAAACGTATGAATCGTACTTCTATTAGAATGTGCATGCCTGAAATTGAAATTGAGGAAGTATTGGCTGCTCTCAAAAAATTATTGTACTTAGATTCAAAATGGATTCCTAAAGAAAAAGGAACTTCACTTTATATTCGTCCTGCAATGATAGCTACTGAAGAGGCAATCGGTCTTAAAGTTTCTTCGAAATATTTATTTTTTATAATTCTTAGTCCTGTAGGTGCATATTATTCTCAAGGATTTAATCCTGTAAAAATTATGGTTTCAGACAAATATGTAAGAGCAGTGCCTGGAGGGGTTGGAAATGCTAAAACTGGAGGAAATTATGCAGCATGTACTTTAGCTGAGAAAGAGGCAAAAGAAAAGGGTTATACTCAAGTACTTTGGTTGGATGCCGTTGAAAGAAGTTTTATTGAAGAAGTAGGCGCTATGAATATTTTTTTTGTTATAGATGGAAAAATTGTAACTCCTCAGCTTACGGGATCTATTTTACCAGGGATAACTCGTATGTCTGTTTTGGAACTGGGTAAATTATGGGGATTAGAAGTTGAAGAAAGAAGGATATCAATCAACGAAGTTTTGAGAGGTATAGAAAATGGTTCCGTTTCAGAAGTTTTTGGTTCAGGAACTGCTGCAGTTATTACTCCAGTCGGCATTTTGAGTTATAAAGAAGAAGAATATAATATTGGAGATGGACATACAGGACCAATGGCAATTCGTTTTTACGAACAGCTTACAGGAATTCAGTATGGAAAAGAACCTGATAATTTTGACTGGGTGGAATTGATTACTTAGTTTTAAAATAAATTTTTTCTAATATTTCGTTTAAATAATTTATGAAAAATTTTTATGTACTCCCTAAACTTATTAGAAAAATTTATCAAATCAATTTTAAGTTACTTAGAAAT
>CACIWU010000053.1 GCA_902590435.1 uncultured SAR324 cluster bacterium
TTAAAGATGCAGTATTGCGGTAATAACAAATTAACCCTGCTTGATTAAAACTGAGTAGTGTTTCAAAAAAAAGAATCTTGGTAATTTTTTAAAAGATTTTTTAAAAAAAAATAATTGAGAATGACCTATTTAATCTTCAGTTATGAACGAATTTTTGGAAGAAGACAGCGTCATTTTTATAAAAAAACTTAAATATAACTTGTTTAATGTTTAATAAGAGACAATCCATTTAATATTTATTAATTGGGTCATACTAGAATTGAAAAAAATTTCTTTCATCTTTAGGAGTAAAATGAAATTTAAAACCAAAGTGGTAATTGTTGTTTTGTTGTTAGCTTTAATGATAGGAGCCCCACCAGGGCTAGGACAGCAAGCACCAGCAGAAAAACAAGAGAATTTATATTCAGTTTGGATGAAACTTTCTATGATGGGACACAATCAATCTGAAATTGAAAGTATTTTATCAGATATAACCAAAAAACAATTATTACGTTTAAAAAATCGTTTAAGACGTGATGTTATGGATACTCTTTCATATATTAATTTGAGGAATGAAATTGATTTAAGTAGAACAGAGAGAGACCTTGTTCTTATAAGAGACAAAATTAGAACTGAGATACGTTTTGCTGGCTTGGAGAACGATAGATTATTACCGTTAATGATACGTCATAAATTTGGGATTTCATTACATAATATCTAACTTTAGTATTTCGTTTTTTAACTAAGATAATGAAAATTTTTTTAGCAAAAAAAATTAGTCTCATTAATCGATATTATTTTGCAACAAGATTTTACCGATGTGTTTGCTACTTTCCATTAGTTTATGTGCTTGTTCAGCTTGTTCAAGTGGAAATATTTTATGAATAATTGGGCGAATAATGCCATTATCTAGTAACGGCCAAACATTCTTTTGAAGGGATTTTGCAATTTTAGATTTTTGCTTTATACTTTGTGGTCTTAAAGTAGAACATATTAAAGTTATGCGTTTTAATAATAAGTCTAGAAAATTAACTTCAAATTTATTTCCTTGCATTAAAGCTATTTGGACTAATTTACCATCTTTTGCTAACAAATTAATATTTTTAGGGATATAAGAGCCACCTACGATGTCAAGTATTAAATTTACACCATTCCCATCTGTTATTTTATTTATCTTTTCAAAAAAGTCTTCTTTATGGTAATTGATTGAAATATCAGCTCCAATTGTTTTGCAAAATTCACATTTATTTTTTGTACCTGCAGTAGTAAAAACTGTTGCCCCAAAAGCTTTTGCTAGCTGAATGGCAGTCGTACCAATTCCGCTACTACCTCCATGGACCAAGAAGGAATCACCTTTTTTTAGTTGTCCCTTTTCAAAGACATTGGACCAAACAGTAAAAAATGTTTCAGGTAGACCTGATGCTTCTATTAAAGTTAGTTTTTTTGGTACTGGTAGACAAAGAGGTAATGATGCCAAACAATATTCAGCATAGCCTCCACAGTTTACAAGGGCGCAGACTTCTGAATCAATTAATTGTTTATTCACATTCCTTCCAACACTTACTATAGTTCCAGATATTTCAAGCCCAGGGATATTAGTTGCTCCGGGTGGAGGCGGATAAAGTCCTTTACGTTGCATTACATCGGGCCGATTGACTCCTGCAGCCGCCACTCGTATCAAAACTTCGTTTGATCCTGGGTCTGGGATGGACTTGGTTTTAATTTTTAAGACATTCGGGGGGCCTTCTTTTTCTATTTGAATATATTTCATATTTTTGAATTGCGAGGACAAAAAAACTAAATAAATTAAATCAAAAAATTATTTTAAGATCTTAAAAATGTTTTTTTAAATTTTCTGTTAATAATAACATCATTGTGAAAATAAAAAAATTTTAATAATACTAAGATAATTCTATTTTGTTGAGGGAATAATATATTATTTACGAAAATTATAATTTAAATAAGCAAAAATAAATAATACAAATATTAATATAACTAACATGAAAATAGGAATTACTTCTAGGGTAAAAATTTTTGCAATTACTCCCCCAAAAGATGGTATTACAGCCATACCAAAACCGGCAGATGACATTTGTAGACCGATTGCATTTGTGTGAAATCTAGCCCCTACCCTACTCGCTGTGTCAGATACCATACTAGGGAAAATAGGAGCAATTGCGAAACCTGCCAATGAAATTCCAAGAATTGTTATTAATTCTCCCGATTTTGTTATTAAAAGAATCAATCCAAAAAAAGCTAAAAATAAACTTAAAAATATCAGTTTGGTATTATCTACTATTTTTGAAGCCCATCCCGCAAGAATTCTTCCAACTGTAAACATTGCCCAATAACTGCTTGCCATTATACCTGCAATTTCTGGTGAAATTTTTCTTGACTCGGTCAGTATTGAATAAATCCAATGGCCTATTCCTAATTCCAAACCTGTATATAGAAAAAACATAAGCATGCTCAATAGAACTGGTATTTGTTTGAGTGTTTCAATAAGAGATGCCTCATTTTTATCAAAAAATTCTTTAGATTCTGAAAATGTAATTTCATTCCACATGCCTTTGGTGATTAAAAAAATTGAGGCAAGAATACCTACAGCAACTGAAACGAGCAAGTATCCAATTTGCCATCTGGAAGTCATACTGATTGCTATGGTCATAATTATAGGACCTGCAGTTATTCCAATTCCAAAACTTGCGTGCAACCATTGCATCATTCTAGGGGAATGATATCTAGAAACATATGTATTGATCGCCGAATCAATGGAACCTGCACTGAGGCCACATACGAAAGTAAAAATGATAAAAAAAAGCCAGAGTCCAGTTTGAGAAAATACAAATAATGAGGTTGCAGTTGCTGCGCAACTTATGCTAAGGAGAATTCCGATGCCTGTGTAGCGCGTTATTAAGCCGCTAAAAAAACTAGAGATCATGTAACCGCAAGTTCCGCAGATTAACAATATACCTAAGGCATCGATAGGTAGTTCAAAATTATGTCTTATTCCTGGCCAAGCGACCCCTAATAACCCATCAGGTAATCCTAATGATATAAAAGCAAAAAAAGAGATTAAAATTAATCCTATTTTTTTTCTAGATTTTTTTTTTTATCTTTATCTTTTATCAAATACTTTTTTCCCCATTAGATTTATTTTTTGTAACTTAAAATTTTTCTTTGTTATTCATTTTTTTTCTTGAGTAGAAAACTGGTGTAAATTTATTTCAATTAATCTTAAATTCGCAAAAAATATTTATAATTCTAGAAAAATATAAAATTTAAAAAATCTTGTCTTTCAATTTTTTGATTTGGTGTAAGCTAAGACCGATAAGAATCAGAAGCATTGTTTGAACTTCACCATCACGGAAATTGTTTTCAAAAAAACCGGCTATCATAAATCCAGAAACACCAGAAATTCCTGCCCATAGAACTGAATTTTCGAAACTAAAAGGGGTAGTTTTAGATAGTGTTTTAATACATTGCGATAAAAAAATAAAAAAGATACTTAGAAATCCTAAAAAACCAAAAACTCCATAATTTATCCATGTTTGTAAATAGATGTTGTGTACACCTGTACTGGACTTTGTCCAGAATCGATGTCCTGTTCTATGAGAAATATGTTCTCGATAAGAAGGAATGATTTTTTCGTCATTATCATATCCAATTCCTAGCCAGAAATGGTCCTTTATTGCAGCTAATCCGGATTCCCACATTAAAATTCGATCTTGATTTGATTTAAGTTTGAAACCACTTATAATTCTTTTTTTAACTAATTCTAGCCTATAATTAGGCGTGCTTATTTGAAAAGATTTTTCACTAAATTGTAAATACAAATAAGATCCAATTGCAAAAACAAATATTGTTAGAGAAAACATAATTTTAGGAGAAAGTCTAAATATTAAAATTGCAGCTGTGACTATAGTTCCTAACCAGATGCTTCGACCTAGTGATGAAAAAATAGCTAGTAAAACTAAAATTACTATTGTAGTAGTTATTGATCTAGTAAATGGGTTCCAGTCTTTACAAAATATCAGTGAACCTAAGAGTGGAAAGCAAATTAACAAATATCCTCCATATGTTAGATGGTGAGAAAAATTTCCTTTCCCATGGAAAACATAATATCTCCCACTGTCTACTGTTTTATAAGGAGTTGTAAAGCTTTGATTATCTGGTCTCAACCAGTCCACACCAGTGAAAAATTGAATGATACCATAAACTGATATCAACATAACAAAACCCATGAAAACAAGTATTAAACGATCCTCATCGACATCTCTCAAAATTCCTGCAAGTATTAATGGCAGTATTAATCTCCAATTTGTGCGAAGAGCCATAATGTGATCTGTTTCATATTCATTCAACAATCCAGATAAAACTGAAATCGTCATAAAAAATATGATTGCCCATAGAAAAGGGTTTTTAAAATGTGACATCCTTCGATCTCTAATCCAACTGATTAAAGAAATAAGGTATAATATTAAAATTGATGCTTCAATTCCGGCAATGCTGAAAGTGCTGCAAATGAAAAGTATATAAATGAACCACCTGTTCCAATTCTTAGCTGAAAAAAGACTTTCCATTTCTTTTAGGGGTAAAAATTTTTAAGTAAAGGGAAAAAATTAATTTAATTCATTCTTACGAAGGCATGTTTGAGTGAAATTAAAAAGATGTATGAATATTTTAGCATTTCTTATTTCATGAAAACATGTTTAGACCTAAGTTAATGGGTTTTATCATGTAAAATATTATCTCCATGTACCACTATCAATAGCTCTAATTTAAATTCGCTTGATTTTATAATTTTGACAGTTTTCTTTTGCTTTAAAAATTTTTTTTTCTAAACTCTCTATTGGAAATGAAAGAGAACTCAATAGTTTACCCAGCTCTTCAACTTGTATTAGCGTTTGATTTGGGGAGGGGCTTCCCAGATGTTTTCTTTTCTCCAAAATGTTTTTAGGTTCATGAAAATATTCTAAATCTTTCACGATTTTTGTTGGGTGTCCTAGATCTGCTAAAGTTTTTTCCAAAGCATCAGGAGTTATTTTAGTTTTATACTCTGATAATTTGACTGCATTTGCCATTATGTGATAACACTCTCTAAATGGTAAGTCTAGATTTCTGGATAAATGTTCTGCAAAGTCTATTGAATTCATAAAGTCTGTTTCACATTTTTTTCTCATTTCTTGTGTGTTAACGAATAAACTTTCAAAAACATTATTCAGAATGATAGGGACGGATTCGCATTCACGGATTAGATCCATAATTAAATATTTTGTGACTTGTGTGTCACGGTTATAACCACTTAAATTTCCTTTTTGAACACTAAGTAAACTGGTAAGGATTCCTTGAGATAGAGATGCTTTAGATTTTATTACTTCTGCAAAATCAGGATTTTTCTTCTGCGGCATTATTGAGGATCCAGTTAAGAAAGAATCTTTAATTCTAATTAAGTCAGAATAAGGATGACTTAAAAATATAAGATCTTGTGCAACTATACTAAGTTTAACCATTAGCATAGTTACGACATTAGCTAAATGAGCTTCATTTTCCCAACGAGACACAATACAATCTAAAGTATTACTGTCAACTTTTTCGAAGGCCATTAATTTCGTAGTTAGATTTCGGTTAATGTCCCACGTCGTTCCAAAAGATGCTGCAGCGCCTAATGGATTTCTATTGATTTGTGATATTGCAAATGCTAGGCGTTCTAGGTCTCTACAAAGTCCCTGTACATAAGAACAGAGCCAATGTCCCCATGTTGTTATCATAGCTGGTTGATAGTGTGTGAAGCCTGGCATTAGACTTTTATTATGTTTTTCAGCTTGAATCAATAAAGAATTAGCCAATTGTTTTAGAGATTGGAATAAATTAATACTAACACTTCTTAAATAAAGTCTCATATCGCATGCAGACTGGTCATTTCTACTCCTTCCGATATGCATACGTCCTCCTGCATCAGATCCCTGATTTTCAGTAACGAACGACTCAACATTGATGTGAACATCCTCTTTATTAGGATCTAATTGAAATTCTCCAGATTCAACAAGTTTTTCTAGATGATTAAGTCCTTTAAGAATACATTTTAGGTTTGTTTTAGAAATAAGGTTTTGCTTTTGCAGCATTATGCAATGTGCACGATTTGTCCAAATGTCATATGGTAGTAATATTTCGTCAGCCATTGGTAAAACTTGAACATCTCGCCCCGCGCAGAAAAGAACATTTTGCTCAAGTGTTTGCTTACTAAGTCTGCTATTCCAAATTTGTGATTGTTTATTTTTCATGTCTTTTTCTATTCTTTTATTGACCATCTTAAGTAGAAAAAGAAAAAAAGCAAGCATATCAGATAAGATTTAACATTCTTTTAGTGCCAACATTGGCCCTCAGATTGCATCTTTCTTAACAAAAATTCACAAAAAATTTTTAAAGAAAAAGTTTAATGTCAGGTATATTTGATAAAAATATTTTTACTTTGTTGCAGAAAACTCTTGATTTTAGAACTCAGAGACAGGATCTTTTGGCTTCGAATATTGCTAATAAAGATACTCCTGGCTTCAAAGCAGAGGATATGGTTTTTGAGAAGAGCTTAGAAAAAGCTCTTCATGCGAAAGTACCTGGTCCTCTCAAAACGACAAATATAAAACATTTTGATGGACGCAATACGCCTCCTCTTGAGTTGGTAAAAGCTCAGCGAATTCATAGTGCATCACCTTTCCCTGATTTTGATGGAAATACCGTAGATCTTGACCGAGAAATGGCTAAAATGGCAGAGAACCAATTAATGTACAATGCAAGTATAAAGATGCTCACACATCAGTTTAGAATGTTAAAAACGGCTATTACTGAAGGACGATAATGGGATTTGAATCTTCTCTTAATGTAAGTGTTTCTGGAATGACCGCACAAAGGCAGAGGGTTAACACTATTTCAGAGAATATTGCTAATGCTAATACTACACGAACTCCTCAAGGTGGGCCTTATCGACGACGAATAGTAACTTTAGCGGCTGTTTCTAACGACCGTACTTTTGAAGAAGAATTAAGGTCACAACAAAGATCAATTGATACAGCTACTGAAGTTAAAGTTGTGGGAATTTCCCAGGACAATAGAGCACCTATTTTAAGGTATGAACCAGGACATCCTGATGCAAATGAAGAAGGTTATGTGGCTATGCCAAATGTCAATGTTATGGAAGAAATGGTAAGCCTTATGGAAGCATCACGCTCTTATGAAGCAAATACGGCTGCTTTTAATGCTACAAAAAATATGGCACAAGCTGCCTTAGACTTAGGGCGTAATGTTTAAAAAATTTTTTAAATAAATATATAGAAACTATTTATTTAATATTTTACAGAATTGGGTTTTAAACAATTATTTTAATTTATTTTATTAGTTAAATTTATGAATATTAAGCTGCCATCAATTGCTCCTCCTATAAAAGATTTAACAGTTGGTAAAGAAACACAAAAACAAATGGTCGAATCAGGCGGCCTTAGTAGAACGTTTGATAAGCTTCTTCAAGAAGTAAATCAGAATCAACTGACTGCAGAAGAGAAACAAGTTGAATTGATGGTATCAGAGAAAAAAGACATTCATGGTACAATGTTGGCGTTAGAAAAAGCGGATCTTTCTATGCGACTGATGCTGCAAATCAGAAATAAATTAGTAAGTGCATATGAAGAAGTAATGCGCATGCAGGTATGATCTATTCCTAACAATAGTTAAAAGAATTCTTTCCAAAAAAAAATCAACGAAAAGACGAAATCGATTTACCTTATTATTCTCTTTTTTAATTCCATTAAGATATATTTCAAGTTAGATTACTTTTATCAATTGATTGATTGTGAAAATGTTTTTTCCCATGAGAGATTGTATTATTTATAAGATAAATATCTGTTGATTATAATAAGATATGTGATAATTTAAAAAGCAAATCTAGTAAAAATAAAATTA
>CACIWU010000054.1 GCA_902590435.1 uncultured SAR324 cluster bacterium
AAGTATTTGTTTTTATTAACTATTTTTGTATAGCTTTATAAAGATTTTATAGATCTTTATGTTCCTGGTGAATTATAATTAAATTATTTTATATTGATTTTCTATCACATATTTAATTAATTCGAAACTTAATAGTTAATAAGAAATAATTTGAAATTCAAATGTTTTTTCAAAGGGAAATTCCAGCAAGAGACATAGAAGTAGATCTTATGCTTAAGAAATACATGGTATAATGTATTTTACAGAAAAGAATTTGAATCTCATAAAGATCCACAAAGAGTTCTGAACTATAGGATGGATATAGTTTAACAAGTGCTCAATAACCTCTTCTTTGGGAAGGAGGTAAGTATGTCTATTAATAATTTTTTACACTGCTACGATTTTATATTATAATTTTAATTTAAAAAGTAGTATAGATATGATCGTTGAATCAAATGGAATTTATTCGAAATGCATGGTATGTAGCTGGATGGTCATCTGAGATCAGCAATGATCTCAGAGCAATAAAAGTGCTAGATGAGAAAATAGTAATTTATAGAAATTCTAAGGGAAAAGTATTTGCCTTGGAAGATCGTTGTCCTCATAGATTTCTTCCTCTTTCAATGGGCAAACTTATGGGGGACAATATCGAATGCGGATACCATGGGTTAACTTTTAACTGTGAAGGAAATTGTATTCGAATCCCCAGTCAGAAAAAAATTCAAAAAACACTAAAAATACCTACTTTCCCAATAATTGAGAGACACGGAATTGTTTGGATTTGGATGGGAGAAAAAACCTTGTTCAAAAACTATAAAATATTTGACATACCTCAATTTTCAGAATCGGGATGGGAAGTACACCAAGGAGAAGCTTTATATTTGAATTCTAATTATCTCAACGTTGCGGAAAATCTTGTTGATCCAGCTCATGTTAGTTTTGTTCACCCAACTACATTAGGAAATCCCTCAAGTGAAGATGTTCCAGTAGAGTTTGATACATCTGGTGAGGTAATTATAGCATGGCGTTGGATTCGAAATAGTCCACCAATTGGTTTTTTTAAAGAATTTCCCGGATATAAAAATAATGTTGATCGTTGGCACTATTATTATTTATATCTCCCAAGTATAGCTGTAATTGATTTTGGTAGTATCGATTCAAAAGAAGAGGTAAATGAGAAAAATCGTCATTTGGGGACACAGATTTTTGCAATACATTTACTTACACCTGTCAGTAAAAATCAAACTATTGACAGGTGGATGCACATTAGAAACGTAGCTTTGGGAGATGAATTAGTTTCAGAAAAAATAGACTCAATGTTCAAAATTGCCTTTGCTGAAGATAAAAAAATATTAGAAGCCATTCAGAATCAGATAGATACTCAGCATAAAAAAAATTTTGTACATATTGGTATTGACAAGGGGGCTATAATTTATCGCAAGAGAATAAGTGAATTAATTAAATCAGAAGCTAGAGATAAAATATTATCACATAGCTAATATTTCAATTAATTAATTATTCAATTGCTGTTTTTTTCTTGAATTAACATTGGTTTTTTCTAGTTTACCAACTGCATTTTTATAATATTCGTAAATTTCCTGAGGAGCATCTATTTCTTCTCCATTTTCATGAATAGATATTTCCTTTAACTGTCTATCGGTTTCTATAACTTTTTCTTCATAACCTTTTACTAAATCACTATCATTCCAATCCCAGCATATAGAGCATTTGTCGCAACACTCTTGCCAGGTTTCACCTATATAATCTTCTCTTTGTAACATGCGGAAAATTTCATCACCTTCGAAAATTGCCCATGTATCCCAATAAAATGTAAGATATACCATTAATGATAATTAATTTAAAATTAATAAATTATATTCTATGAAGCTTCTCAAGCTATTTGTCTCAATTTTTAAATTTTATTAATAATTAAATCAAAAAATTTAGTCTAACTCATTATTATTTTTAGAGGAATCAGCTTGATTCTCTTCGATTAAACCTATTTTTATAAGAAATAATTTTGCATAAATGTATATTATAAAACAAACAATTCCCATTAAAAGAATTGATACCATTTCAAAAATCACATCTATTATAACTCCCATACAAAATTTTGACTTTCAAAATCTTAAAATCAATAGATTAAAAAATTCAGCAACTAGATCAGATAATTTAAGAAACTGAGAATAATACCTGAAGAAAAAGAAAAAACAATCGCTGTTAACAAATTAGGGCCGAATGCAAGTTGCCTCGGTTCCACTTGAAAAAGATTTGAGCATGTTAAAGTTGATAGTGATGCAATAGAACTCATTGTTCCTCCAGCCCAACCTATTAGATGAGCCTGCATAAGCAATGCGGGATGAATTTCAGATTGAACGGAGGTTAATATGGATAATGCTATAGTGCTTGTAACAATAGGATGTATACCTATAAATGAAAAAATTGTAATAATCAAAGGAGTTAGTATCAATAAAGACCAAGATGGTAAAATTGATGAATAAAAAAAAATTAAATTAAGATCATTTAATGAATTAGAATGACTAATTAAATAGCCAATTAACATGGCAAAGCTTATTACAATGATATCGTCCGAAGTATTAATTAGCCAAGATTTTGTTTCAGAAATAATTACAGAAATATTTTTTTTGTTATAAAAAAAGTAAATACCAATCAAAACAGGCATTACTAATACTACAGCTGATAAAGCAGTAAAATTAAAAAAAAGTGATACACTTAGAACCGAAAACATAATCAAAGTTAAGATAGGAGATATAGGCTTCAGGCATGACAAGGAGTATTTTATTTGTTTTATAGTTAAACTGGGAGTAAAGATCGGAAGTGATATAATATTAAAAAGTAGACCAAAAATTAATCCAAAAGATATTGCAATCCAGGAATTTGTTTTATCAATAAAGGCTTGACCCACTGCAAAAGCCACAAAAAAAGGAGACCATGTGGCTGAAGTATTCATACCTCTTAAACAAGCCTCAGCAATATTTTTTCGAAGAATTTTATTAGAATCTTTAGGAAGTGAGGAAGAAAGAATGGAAAATGTTCCAGTGTTTATTACACTTCCAAAAAAATGTGAGGCAATTTGAAAACCTGGAACGGCGGTTTCAGTTGTAAGATTCTTCAGTAATCTTTGAGTATTTCTAACTCGTTCAATTGTTTTTGAAACAGATCTAACCAAAATCATTGTTGGCAATAATGCAGAAAATATTAAAACAAAACGACCTCCAGATAAAAAATCTTCAAAGTTTGGTAATTGATCTAAGAAAAAAAATGCTACAAAAAGTAGAATTATAATTATAGAAAAACTCTCTTTCCTGAGCCTGTTTATTGTCAATCCTGTAAATATTAACAAACTTAATGCACCAACATTGGCAAAAGTAGATACTGTTTGACCAAAAGTAACATTGATAGTTCCTAAGAACCAAGAAATACATAGAAAGAACAAACGTATTTTGTCTAAATGCATATTAGTTAGAGTGGACCTTTTTTCAATATAAATTAATACGTAAAATCATTCCAAAGATATCAAATTACACAAAAAGTTTTTCATATCCACTCAAAATAATCCTCAGTTGCGAATTTCATATGCTAATATGGGATTGATTTTTTTGATTATATTGAATTAGTGTCAGCAAAAAATTACAATTGAGGCAGCCATTATCATTCCGGCAAAATCGAGTAGGAGAGAATCAAAGTAGTTGAATCTAAAAAAAAAAATTGCGTTTGGTATGTAAATCAATTTTTCAACTACCTCGGTCTATGAAATTATTTCAGATAATTTCTAGTAGAAAAAAACTCCAAAAGAATTAAAGACTCAATTATTTACTCGAACCGGCGGTCTAAAAATTAATAACCGCCGGATTTATTTAGATGTTCTAAACAGAACAAGTTAACTGTTTTCTAATAAATAAAAACATTTTTCTTGTTTAATTTTTAGTTACTTGCATTGTCACTAAAGTAAGAAGTACTGTTGTTTGAACCTCCACTTGTGTAATTATCTTGAGCCGAGGCATTACCCCATGCTGATGCATATAACCAAGTACTAGTTGAACCAGTTACGTTATCTATGCTTGTGAAAAGACCATGAACAGTAGATGAACTCCCGGCTGTGTCTGAAACCTGTCCTGTAGTAAGTGTAAAACTATTGCCAGTCATACTGTCTAAATAGCTCTTCATGCCATCCGTTCCGGGATAGATACAATATCGGCTTTCTTTATGGGTAAACTTGGTTGCATAATCTGGATATGGACTAGGAGCACTTGCAATTGTAATATTATCTCCAGCTGTAATGTCTGTTTTACTTTGCGACAAAAATGAATGAAGGTTAGTACAGGAAGAGTCAGACCAAAATTTCAATGTTTCTGTAACAGTTGAACTTGAAGTTACATAGAAGTGACTACTGAAACCTAGTACAGTACTGTCAGATGCTGTTATATTCATTCCACTGCTGCCAAGAACAGTACTATTGTCATAGCATCCTCCGGCAGTAGTGTCTCCTCCCCAGGACTGAGTATAGGTGCCACTAGGGCTTAACCCCATGATACCTACAATACTCCCAGAAACAGCTTCTTTGTCAGTACATGAATTAGCAGGTGTTTTTGTTGTTGTTGTTGCTGCTGCAGTAGTAGCCTCATCGTCTTTTTTACCACATGATATCATTAATGTTACTGTACTTAATATTACTACTAAAAAAATAAAAACATTTTTCATGTTATCTCCTTAGTTTTTAATATGGATTTACATCAAATAAGAGTTTTTGAGAGCCATTTTATTCTCTCAACTTTATTAAATTATAATTCTAAATATTGATTTCTCTCTGAAAGCGGATCTTACTCCTCACCCTTGATAAGTCAAGTAATATTCTTAAAGAGGATAATAATTTTTTAAATATGTTTTTGTAATTCAAAGAGTTTTTTCCCTTCCCAAATATGCACCCCAGACATTTTTACTTTAATCAAACAATGGATAGTATCAGCAATAGTACTGGCGTGAATTGGTTTATACTCCCATGGAATTATGAATGACAAAGTCTCCATAATAAGTTTGGTAATATATTCTGCAGGACGACTCTCGGATCTTTTACCCAATAGAAGGCTTGGCCTTATAATATGTAACTCTTCAAATCCAATATCTAATATTGATTTTTCCAAAAGCCCCTTTACACGGCTATAAAAAAGTTTTGATTTACTGTTTGCTCGTGTTGAAGAGATTAAGATCATTGTTCTGCATCCTTCTTCCTTTGCAATCCTAGAAATTTCTAAAGGCAGATCATGATCGATTTTCATGAACTCTTTTTTTGATCCTGCTTTTTTTAACGTTGTGCCAAATGCATTGACAAGAACGTCTATTTTTAGGTGAGGTCTCATTTTTTCGAGATCTGAAAAATCTTGTACAGACTGTTTTATGAGATTCTTATTTTCTAAATTGGAAATTTTGTGGCGAGTGATTGCATTTACATTCCGATAATCACTAATTTTGAGACTATTGAGGAAATGTGATCCGATTAGGCCTGTGGATCCAATTAATGTAATTTCCTTTTTCAAACCCATAAAAATGTTCTATCTAACTAAAAAACTTTAAATGACGTGTACAATTTTCTTTATAGTCAGAGTTTCTAAAACCTTTAATGATTATTTCACCTTTTATAACGGTATTCAATTCGTATTCAATCCGTTCAGACTTTGTGACTTTAATTATTTTGAAGTATTCATTTTTAAAATAATATATTCTAATGAAGATTGTACTCAGATTATAAATGCTTTTTTTATTCGAGTATCAGTATTTTATTCAAGATTTTGTTATATTTTTTTGTTTATTGGGATATCATCACTAAATAATAGACAATTTTTTAAATAGCAAAAAAAGGAAAAAGGAGAATGCAGTATGAAGGAAGAAAACTACCGCAGGCCTAGCTGGGACGAATATTTTTTAGGATTGATGGATGAAGTTGGAAATCGTGCCACATGTGACCGGGGTCGTAGTGGTTGCATTGTCGTCCGGGGGAAACAGATTGTCTGTACTGGCTATGTTGGTTCTCCGCCAGGATTTCCGCATTGTGACGAAGAAGGGCATTTGATGAAAAAGGTCGTGGAGGAGGATGGTACGTCACGGATGCACTGTGTGAGGACTATTCATGCGGAGCAGAATGCTATATGTCAAGCTGCCAAACACGGAATTTCACTTAAAGGATGCACCTTGTATTGTAAAATGGAACCGTGCAGAGTCTGTGCTATGTTGATTATTAGCGTGGGTATTACCAAGGTGATTGCTAAAAAAAAATACCATGCTGCTAAAGATACACGAGACATGTTTAAACATGCAAAGATTGAATTGGAAGTAGTTGAAGATGAAGTAGAGCAGTATTCTGTTCAATGACTTAAAAAAATGAAAATTTTTTCTCCATTTTTAAAATTTAATGTTATTAATTTCACCAAACCATCAAGAAAAAATAAACTTGAAATAATTCCAAAAACAAATGGGATTAATTTTACAACTTTCTTTGATAGAAGCATAACCTTCACAATCGCCATCAGTAAATAAAAATCCCACACTAGCAAATAACAAAAACATAGTTGGTATTATTTCCCTATTCATTTCATTCCTTTGATTGATTATATTAATGATTAAATTAATTTAATCTTATATATTTAATGGCTTATATTTAATCAAATAATATTTTCTAACCAACAAAATTAATTTGTGTAGGAAAAAGTTATTTACTATAGTTCGGTAATATTTCAAATAGCAGTTGGCAATATATTGCTGGTAAAATTAAGGTAAATAATTTTACCCTTAATAAAGTAATTCTTTTACTAAATATAAAATTAGTACTATCAATTTCTTATCTTACTAAATAACACAAAAATATAAACTTTGAAGAGACACCTACTGGTGTGCATCCAAGCTCATTAGATAAAACTAAAGTATATTTGCGAACAATAATTTTTAATCGAGGGAAATATGATTTTCAAAATAGTAAAAAACTATTTTATACAAAGTTATAAACAAAGCAAAGTTGCATTTTTTTGTGAACTTTGTGAAGCAGTATTAGTTGGTGGAGCAAGTGCAACATTAACATTTACTGTATTAGATCCAGCAACTAAAGTTTTTATTCCTATGTATTTTGTAGGAAGTATATTGGGGGTGATAAGTACAACTATACGTAAGGCAGCATTTGCAACAATACTAACAAGTTGGTTTACAATAATGAATGCGATTGCCTTAGTAAAATTATTTCTATGAAAACATGTAATGGATTTTATTAATTTTCAAACTTATCTTATTTTTCAATCAAAGTATGCCAATCACAAATGATTAATACATAAAGTAGTTTGCTGTATAGATGTTTTTATTCGAAAATTTTAACTGCTAATCATAATCATAATCATAATTTCTTTTCAAGAGGATACCAATTGTTTAATAACAGAGAAAAATTTCAATCATTATCTATTTTTTCAGTTACTTTTAGCATCATATTAAAACTTTAAAAGCTAGATAAATCTTGTCTTAACATTTTATAATCTTTGTGTTGATTGTCTGACTGAGAAGAATTAGTGGTAGTTACTTATAGGAGATGTTGTGGTGGGTTTCGATTGGAGGAGGTTATTCTTTAAATTGTATTTTCCCATTCACCTTTTCGTATGAGATGTTTCCGTCTTTGTCAAATGTTGTTCCGGTCCAACTTTGTCCTTCTTTCCAACTTCCCTCATACCAACCTCCATCAGCATTAGTAGCCTTTCCTTGACCATTTGGTAATCCATCCTTAAATATCCCGACATACTTTCTTCCATCCGACCAAGTTCTAGTTCCTTGACCATTTTTCT
>CACIWU010000055.1 GCA_902590435.1 uncultured SAR324 cluster bacterium
AAGAAGATTTCATTTTTTCATTCAATTTTGAAATATCGTCAGAAACTCCTCCAATCTCATAAAAGAAAGATGTTTGTAGGACTGTGCGAATACCCCCTAAAAATCCCCAATTAAGCGGGATAACACTTTCGGAATAGTTTAGACGATATTCCAAAACATAATTGGCACTATTTGTGGCATAAAACCGTCCCAAACTATAGGCACGCATCCTATTTAGACCTCCTAAAGCAGTTCCCTTAGAAAATCTATTTCTTTTTATCCAGTAATTGATTCTCCTAGTTTCTAAATTATTACAGGCAGTAATTTCGCTTTCAAAATCACAATTTAACCCTAATTTTTTAATTAATTCATTTTCTTCTAAAACACCGCTTTCAGTAATTTCAGAACGAGATTGAAAAACATTGAACAAGAGTGTGTGCGTTTCAAAAAAAGGACGATAAATTGTAATATTTAAATCATTGACTGCATAGTCGCTAAGGTAATCAATCCCATAATTTGTATTACTTCGCATAATACCAATGCGAAGGCCTTCTCTGGGATCTAGATTGTTATCAGTAAGGTCAATCTGCGTCCCCAAAACATTATCTATCCAGTTTCTTTGCGGTGATTTGATATTAGAAAAATTATTACCATCAAAATCATATATTCTTTTTATTTCTGTCTCACCTTCAGAATAACTATAAAGAAATTCCAATCTTCTTTTATAAAATTTTGACTGAAAAGTTAGAAAATTGCTTTTATAAGACTCCAAAGTTTGATAATAATCTTCTTTTCCAGATTCAATTCCTCGATCATAAGTTCTAAATGCCATAATAAAATCAGTAACCCCAAATGAAAAAAGTAGTTTTTCATCTAAAAGTGGAAATTTTGAAAGAGAGAATAAATTTACTTCGAAATCTCCTTCAAGAAATGTTTTTGCCATCAAAAGATCAGTTGTTTTATAGACATTTGAAACTGTAGCAGCAATTGGAATTCCTGAACCAATACCCTCTACAACTATGGGTAAAGGAGCAACCAGCCAGCCTATTTCTAACTCAGCTTCATTAATAGATCTCTTCGGAGGGAAATCAACAGAAAACACCGAAATTGGCATTAAATAGTAGATTATAAATCCCAATATCAATATTTTGTTTAAAAGATAAATAGTATTTAATTTGTATATTTTTCCCATACCAAAAAGTTAATAAATTTTTTTTAGAAAAATTTTAAAAAATTTATTTCTCTGACAAAATATATAAAAGCTTAGATTGTATTTTATGAAATTTTGGATCTTTTGCTATTGGTTCTAGAAGGGAAAGTGCCTTTTTTACTCTAACAAAATGACTCCCTGGGATTACTATACCAAAAGTATTATAAATCCCATGAAAAGAATAGCACAAATGAGAAAATCGATAAACAACTGCTTTTTCAATAGATTTTTCAGGATAATTCCCTATCAGCTTTATAGATCCAATAATTGATTGTAATGCTTTGGTTAAATTTTCAAAACCTTTCTTCTTATATTCATTTTTTCCTCCAACTGTACCTATAACTAAAAATATTTGGGAAAAAATCTCATGCAATTTAGATTTGTGATAACCAATCATTGGGTTTTTACTTTCTAAACGTTGTAAAATATTAAAAATTAAACTCAAACTTTTTTCTGCTAAGGGCAGATATACCAAACATCTGAGCATAGGATCAAAACCATTTTTGAGATCACCATATGGGATATGAGATTCTCCTTTTGATTTTGCCAAATTCAATTCATAATCAACTTCAATTGGTGAAATTTGCAGCAAACTCCTACATTTTTTAATGAAATTTACTTCACCTTGTAATTTCTTGTGCTGTCTCAATAAAACATTATCTACACTTCTCTCACCCTTAATCTTTGTTTCAGTTTCCCTCAAGTCATCAGTAAGAAAATTTTGTAACTTTTCTAGATATATTTTTTGGGTTTCTAGAGCTAAATTTATTTTTTCAGATGAAAGAACGACATCTTCTATTTCTAGCATTATTAGCAGAAATGCATCTCTAGAAGTTAACAAATTACAATTCTTTTCTTCCAGCAAATATATCTCAACCAATTTTATACGAGACATTGAATCATTGGGGTTTTTTAAAAGTCGTTTTGAAATTGCCTTTGCTTCAATACTACTTAGGCTTTGACTCAGTCTATTGCCTGTATATTCAAGAATATTGCTTATAGACAAAGGTTGATTACTCAAATTCATTCCAGTTAAGAGTTTGGAAGAAATTTTAGTTTTGTTAAAATTACTTTTCTGGGATCTAAGTTTGTCCAGATCATGCTTAAGATTATTAAACAATTCTAATGGTTTTTTTATATCTGGTATTTCCCTTAATTGTTCTAAACTTTTTGTCATGCTTTTTTTACTAAAATTTATTTTTCCTCTGGCAAAACGAATTGTGGCTTTCTACCTGCAATGCCCCTTAACAACCTTCCTAGTAAATCAGCACCAGTAATTATCCTTTTTTCATCACCCCAACATAGTATCAAATCGTTATCAATTACATCATCTTCCGAATGTTCTGGATGAACACGTAACTTTTGAATAACTTCTCCAAGTGGTGTATGTGCATCTGAAACTACAATGGGACGATGGCAATAGGAATATGGCCGAAAAGGCTCTATTCCAAAAAGGGCATCTCTTAAGAACAAATCTGCATTTATAACCAATCTTGGAGTACCATCTAATGAAGTTAAGATAACCCATTTTTTGCCAGATTCCTGAACTTTAAGTAAGAAAGGATCTTCAGAATTTCTTTGAAAAGTAGGGAATACTGGTAAATCAAATTCCATTTTCATAGGAATAATACTAACTGGGTCAACTATTTCCCCCTCATCACCAACGGGCAAATCATCTATTCTCAGAAAATTAAGAGCACCAGTACCTTCCAATCGACCAATATCAGAATCTCTCGATTCCATATGTTTTTGCAACATTATGCGAAAATCTTCTTCTTTAAAATAAAGGACCCCTTCATTGCCTAGCCATTTGTCAAGCAAAATAGCTGTGGGCTTACTTACTGGATATAGAATAAATCTGTAGAATCTAATAACCGGGGAAAGAAATATTCCCATTTGTAAGGCATTTCTTGAAAAATAAGCTTGAGGTATGATCTCACCAAAAAGGGTAATGCAAACTGAAGAAAAAAAGAAAGAGCCTAGTCCTGCTAGTATTGAATCTGTCAACAGGGTCAAGAGGACATTTATACTAACATTCCCCCAAAGTAAAGTAGTTAAAAGTAAATTTGCATCCTTTCTTAACTCCAAAACTTGGGCTGCAGCTTTATTGCCCGACTCAACTTCTATTTCTAACTTCAATCTGCTTAGACCAAACATACCTAAGGTTAGTCCAGAAAATAATGCAGATTGTGTCAAACAAAAAAATATACCAACCAAAATGGTCAGATCCATAAATATTTATTTTTCTTATGGTGTGGTGCTATAGTTTTAATTTAAACTTTTGCTTACTCTAGCATCAATAACAAAGTTCTCAAGATTTTTAAGTTATAAAACAAATTAATAAACATTTTTCATTGTATAATGAAAGTAATTTTAATTCGAAAAGATATTGTATTGTAATTGAAAATATTTGTACTATTATAGTAAAAATAAATTAAGTTAAAATTTAACAAAGTTTGCAAAAAGACATTGATTATTAAATTTTATTAACGTATTTTACATAGGCGAAATTAGATATTCTGCATTACGCATTTTATAATAATCGAGGAAATTCGGTAGCCTTTTATTCGTTTTTGAAGACAAAACACTATTGTGGAGATTGAACATGCTTAAATATTCATTACAAGTACTGATCGCCCTCATTGCTATCATAGTTGTTGGTTGTACTAAGACTGTACCTATTCCAGAAACTATTATGGACGATTTAGATGATGTGCGCTCACTTACAGCGGATGAGCTCGCTGAAAATAATGATGTTATTGATAAATACAATGCAAAAGAAGAAATGTTGAAAAAAAGGGCTGCTGAGGATGTCTCTGAGAAAAAAGAACTTATTGCCGAAAAAGATGAAGTTGAAGTGGCAAAAAAAGAAGTTGCTGCTTTAACAGAAAAAGTTCTTGAAAAAAGACGTAAAAAGCTGATTAAAGAGGAAGTTTCCGAAATTTCTGAAAATATAAAAGATAGCTCCACAAAAGAAGAAATTGTAGAAATATTGGAAAAAGTTGCAGAAGGTAAAATCTCTGATAAGGAAGCTAAAGCTTTATTAAAAGAAAAAACTGATCTATCAAAAAAGGGAATTGATAACCTAATCGCAAAAACAAAAAATATCCAAAAGGATACTGAAGAACTTGCGAAACAACTTGAAAGTGCTAGTCCAGAGGAAGTTGCCGAAATATTAAAAGACGCTGGAGGGGTATCAAAATCAGATATTTTGGCTCTTGTAGAAAAGAAAAAGCAAGTAGACACCATGGAAACTTCATTTCTTGAGAAAACAATGGCCAAACTCTATACCAGGTTAGTCCGTGACAGAGAATTAGGTGTTGAGGAAGCATTCTGCATAAACATTGAAGGTATTTTGGATCATCTCTTAGTTGCACCTGTTTATTTTGATACGGATAAACACTCAATTGAAGAGTATATAGATCACATTGAAAGTTCTTTCAGATTGCTTGAGCCAGTTCTAGAACAATATCCTGATGTTATTGTCCAGTTAGAGGGTAATGCAGACGAACGAGGAACTTTAGAGTATAACAAAGCTCTAAGTGATCGTCGTTGGGAAACACCATCTAAAGTTTTACTCGCTCTTTATTTTGACGAAGATAGAACTCAAGGAGTAGGACGTAGTGAACAATGTCCATTACCAAGAATAGCTGGGACTTCTAGGCAAGATTGGTGGTCAAAAAATAGAAGAACTGATTATATTTTTAAATTTAAAAGCAATTAATTCATGGAATTTAACGATTTTGTAAATGCAATCCTTCACGGGGGGATACTAACTCTTTCGATCTTCATAATGCTACTGGCACTATCTGTAGTGACATGGGGAATAATTATTGGAAAGGTTATTCAACTCAGGAGAGAGGATTTAAACAGTGGGAAATTTGTAGAATTTTTTAACAAATCCACCAAACTTAGGGGATTAGTATCTGAGAATCAAAAAAGAGCTCCCGTCGACTATGATTTGGGGATACTTTTTGAAGAACTTATGCAAGAATCTGAAAAGTTTACTTTAGAATTTCCTGAAGCAACTTGGAGATTTACTGCCGATAAAGGTCTCCCTGAACACCTCGATGAAATGCTTGAAAGAACTCAGGATAGGGTGAACCTGCAAATGCGTGAACGTCGAGAAAAAAGTCTTTCATATTTAGCAACTATTTCGAATATTGCACCTTTTCTAGGCGTATTAGGTACAGTTATAGGAATTATTAATGCCTTTGCTGCTATTGGTAAAATGGGATCTGCTGAGCTTGCTGTAGTAGCACCCGCGATTTCAGAAGCACTAATTGCAACTGCTTTGGGCATATCCGTAGCTATTCCGTCTTCGATAGGATTTAACTTGTTTCAACATCGGGTAGAAATTCTTGCTCAGAAGTTCGATCGATTTTCTGCAATTTTGAGAAATCGTCTAGAGAATGAGCTCATCAAAGAGCATGAGTCATCTTCTGATATTAAATCATTTTAAGTTTTGAAATTGTAGGAGATTGTAAAATGATTAAATCAACTGGAGACAAAAAAATTGTCTCAGAAATAAATATCACTCCTCTTGTAGACACTCTTCTAGTTTTGTTGATAATTTTCATTGTCACTGCACCTGCAATGACACGTTCAGTTGGAATAGATCTGCCTGTACCCAAACATGGAGCTAAAGCAAAAGCTGAAACTAGCCCCTCACAAGAAAAACCAAATTTTGTCGTAGTAGGACTAAGTAAAAACAATAATTATTTATTTAACGAAATTGAATATGTTCAAGAAGACTTTTTTCAGAAATTTCCAGAACTAATAGGAGATGTTACTCCCGAAAAGATTTTCCTTCATGTAGACAAAAAAGTTTTCTACGAGCAGATAATTGAACTGATGACTTTTTTACAAAGCCAAGGCCATAATAAATTGGGTTTGGTGTTTCAAGAAAAATAAGTCGTGGATAAAAAAAAATTTGTTGGAGAAAAGGCTCTAGCATTTTCAAGAAATTTAGGACTAGCTATTTCATTCGGTACCCATGTTTTTTTGGGTTCTGGGTTCATAGCACTTAACGCCGTATCTTTTGAGCAAGAAGAATTTGAGTTACTAGAATCACAATCTATTGAATTAAATTCATTATCTGAAGATGAGCTACAAGCGTTAATTGCATTACTAGAATCAAACCCGGAAGTATCTGACAGTAATAACTTACCAATAAAAACAGAACCGAAACCGGAACCGAAACCGGAACCAGAACCTGAACCAGAACCTGAACCTGAACCAGAACCTGAACCAGAACCTGATCCACGACCAGTTTGAGCAGAGTATATAATATCGTTACCATTCGGATCAAAACTAGCTCCAGTATTATTAAATAAATTGTATGTAAGTTTTGTCTTTTTTTCTATTCCGAGTCTTCCCATAAATAGAGAGTTTCTACTTTCACCCCTTTTAGATTCTGACCAAATCAAGACACTTCCCAATGATCCTTTTATACCCATCAATTTTTTAATTAATAGATTCCCCAATTGAGCAGATTTTCGACTAACATAGTCTGGTTTTTCTGAACGGAATTTCATACCTACAGTTATTGATTCAATTTGACTACCACTCAGTGTAGCTGAAATAGTGTCCGAACTGGATGTGGCATTTATATCAAGTTTATAAGAAGCCTTTTGAGGATCATCTAATACAGTGAACAGTAATGTTTTTCCCAATTGATTTTTCAATTGCTCTACAAGTGGGTCGATGATATCTGTACTATTATTGGCTATTACATATATTTTAGCTTTTTCTATTCCAGGTTTGTTGATGTCGAAAAATTCAACAGCCATAGTAGGTAATACAATATTTAGCGAAAAACCAAAAATTAATATTGTTCTAAAAATAACTTTCATACAGTCTCCTGTGATTGTGGTTTAATTTATTAATACACTTTGAAAAGCGTATTTCTAAAGGGGCTTAAAATTTAGCCCTATCTCTGTTACCTTCCCATCAAATTCTTTAGGCAAAGAAGGCAAAGTTTCTAATTCAGCAAATAAAGACTTTATTGATTGATCAAAAATTTTGTTTTTAGAATATTTAACAAATGAATATTCTAGAAGTGTCCCGTCCTTTGCAATAATAAGTTTAACCTTAGTTTCTAAGTTTTTTGACAATTCAACTGGTAATTTCCATTGATCGCTTATAAAAGCATAAACTTCCCTTAAATAAGCTCTGCGTTGTAATGTTCCTAACTTTTTTATTTTCCTTTTTATTTTTGAGTTCCCTTTTCCGCCAAACTTAGAAAAAACTTCTGAAGCTATTTCTACCCCGGACTCAGATAGTTTACCTTTTTGACGAATTTCTTTAAGGTTTAAATTTTTTGTCTTTGCCTTAATCCCTTTCAAAATGCTTGCAAGCTTTGGTTTATTATTTTTCTTGGGTTCATCTATTGTTTTTTCTAGTGTTTTTAATTCTTCTACTGAGTTTTTTAAATCAGCAAGTTCAGAGGAAATCGTTGCAATATTAGATTTTTCATCATCATTTACTTCCGTTATTTCCTTATCTTCAATCTTACTTTCTTCAGCAGCTATTTCTTCTTCAATGTCATTACTCGCCTCAAGTTTAGAATCTTGATCTTGTAC
>CACIWU010000056.1 GCA_902590435.1 uncultured SAR324 cluster bacterium
ATATATTTTTATATGACTGTGAATCTAAGATTTGATAAAGGAACTATAGTACTTGAAGGCTTAAAAAAATCATCTTTTGCTAACATTGATATTTTTTACTGGGATGAAAGGATTTTAGCGTATCGAGCTCCTGCTTTTAAATATCGACAAATAGTAATGTTTTTAAGAGAGAATAATATTATTTTTGAGGATTTTGCACGCAAATATTCTGTTGAAAAATTTTCTCTTAAAAAAATAATTTTACCAAGATCATTTCAGAAAAAAGCTATCAAGGCGTGGATAAAAGAAAAAAGAGGGGTAGTTTCGTTACCAACTGGTTCCGGTAAAACCATTTTGTCTGTTATGCTGATACAGAAAGTTGGACGTCCAACTTTGGTTCATGTTCCAACAATTGATCTTATGCGTCAATGGAAAAATGTCTTAACTGAATACTTCAAACTGCCAATTGGTATGCTCGGTGGTGGTATTAATGACATTCAGACTATTACTGTCGCGACTTACGATTCAGCTTTGATTCATGTTGAAGATAAAGGAAATCTATTTGGTTTCTTGGTTTTTGATGAATGTCATCACTTACCAAGCGAACAACTTAAATTTACTGCACTTAGTTCGATAGCACCATTCCGCTTAGGTCTTTCTGCTACACCAGAGCGTAATGACGGGAAAGAATCATATCTTTATGATCTTTGTGGTCCACTTTGTTATGAAATTCATATTGACGAACTTAGTGGAAATACTCTAGCCCCATATGAAGTAAAAACAATAGAAGTTGAAATGCTTACTGAGGATCGAGAGAAATATGAAAGTGCACGAAAACATTATATTGCATTTATACAAAAAACTCGTATCAATTTTAATCACCCAAATGGTTGGTCAATTTTCTTAAGAAGGACAAGTGAAACTAATGAAGGAAGAGAAGCATTTAAAGCCTATTTACTTCAAAAAAAGCTAAGTCAAGCATCTGTGGCAAAGGAAAAAAAATTGTGGGAACTTTTCCAGAAACATATAGGCGATAGAATTTTGATTTTTACACAAGACAATGAAATGGCATATCGAATTGGTAGAATATTTTTTTTGCCAGTTATTACTCATTTGACCAAATTTGTAGAGCGGGAATCTTTTTTGAAAGCTTTCAAGTCTGGAGTTTATCCAATATTAATTACTTCAAAAGTATTGAATGAGGGAGTTGATGTTCCAGAAGCAAATGTTGGTGTTATTGTCTCTGGTAGTGGCAGTATTCGTGAACATGTCCAAAGACTAGGAAGAATATTAAGAGCTCGTCCGGGTAAAAAAGCAATACTTTACGAACTTGTATCGAGAGATACGGGTGAATATTTTACTAACCAGCGAAGGAGGAAGCACCGTGCTTACGAAGGAACTTCTATGTTATCGTACTAGAAAAGGTGAAATTTTTCCAAAATTAATTAATCCCGAAGCAAAGAATAATTTAGCAATAGCTGAAGAATTGCTTACTGTTTTTTCAAATAGTATTGGAGATGTAAGAGAAAAACTAGAGTTAGCCACTAAACAGATATTAGAAAGATACAAAGGAAGCTCTATTGTTGCTAGAGGATTAGAAAAACTTTTATTAGACAGAACGGAATTTGATACTGAATCGAGAGAGGATTTGATTAAACTCAGAGAACAAGTTTTTAGTTATTCTTCAAGTCTTTTGAAAGGTGAAATTAATTCTTTTTCTAAAATTTTTAAAACTAAAAGTAATGTAAGTTTGAGTTTTTTTCAAAATGAAATTTCAAAAAAAATTAGACTGCCTTTAGAAAATTTAATGAAAGATCTTTACGGAGATTTACCGCCTTTCCAAAAAGTATTGAGATTTCGAAAAATTACTAGTGCAAAATTATTACATCGTTACAATTGTGCTCAAATTCAGGGTTTGCTTATACGATGTGAGAGAGTGACAGTGTTGTTGGAAAATAGTAATTATACTAAATTACGTCAAATGATTAAATATTTGCGTTTCAATAAATTGTTGGCGAATATTGGTACTTTTCAAGAAAAAAGTGAAACCTTAATTATAAAAATTGATGGGCCTCTCAGTATGTTTTTAAATACACAGAAATATGGCTTAAATCTCGCAAATTTTTTTCCTTCTATTTTACTTCAATCAAAATGGAAATTGAATGCTGATGTAAGAATAAAAAAAAACAAAATCCATACTTTTAATCTCGATCAAAGTTGTGGAATAATTTCTCATTATAGGCAATTTTTAGCATATGTTCCAGAAGGAATAGAATTGCTTAGCAAAAAAATAACAGAAAAATTGCCAGATTGGAAACTTTTCGCTTCTTCATCATATTTACATCTTGGAGGAGAATTTCTTTGTTTCCCAGATTATTCATTGGAGCACTGTTCTGGTAGAGAAGTACATATAGAACTTTTCCATCCATGGCACTGTAACCCTCTCTCAAAAAGGTTAAAACAAGTTGAAAAAATAATCCAAGTACCTTTGATAATTGGTATTGATAGAAGTTTACTAAAGAATAAGGAATTATTAGATCAAATTAACTCTTCGATTTATTTTTCAAAAAATGGTTTTTTTTTCAGAGATGTTCCTTCAGCAACTAAAATTAGTAGTTTATTGGAAATTTTGCAAAAAAACTAAAAACTATTGCTATGGTTCTGTTTGTTTTTATCAAAAAAAATATTTTTTCAAGTAAGTTTGAAAAACAAACAATCAAAATGAACTAAGATTTTAATTAATTACATATAATAAAATTAATTTTATTTTTAAATGTTGTATATTAATAAAATCTAAATGGATTAAAATTTATAATAAATCAAAAGAATTTTCATTTACAAAAAACTTGTGATTTTTAGGTAAAATATTGTTTAATAAAATTAGAAACTAATAAGACTTTATAATATATTTAATATGGAATCAAGCATTGAAGAACTAGGGAAATTAAAGTATTCAATTGCCTTGGAAATTTCTTTTCAAGAGATGAAACCTACATACGATGCTGTATATCGTGAATTAAAAAAAACTCGGCATAATGGATTTCGTCCTGGTAAACATCCTAAAGGATGGTTGGAAAAACGTTTTTACTCTGTAATGCAAGCAGAAGCTGTAGAACGAGTAATTCCTGAGCATGTGGAAAATGCTTTTAAAGAGCATTCTCTAAAACCAGCTACTATGCCAGTAATAAAAAAAATTGAATTTACTCGTAAATCTCCTCTCTCAGCAACTTTGGATTTTGAAATTGCTCCTTCTCTTCCTCCTCTCGATTATAGTAGGCTAAAATTAGACCGTAGAAAGATTGAGAAAGTTACAGATAAACAAGTTTCTGAAGAATTAGAAATGCTTTTAAAACGCGAAGAATCACTTGTATCTAAAACAGGTAATGAAGTAAAAGTAGAACTTAATGATTGCGTAAAAATAAATTACCAAGGGTTGATTGATGGGAATGAATTTGTTGGATCACAAAATAAAGATGTACAATTTATTGTTGGTGGGATCGAATATAAGGAATTTCAAAATGTACTTATTGGAATGTCTCCAGGAGGTGAAATAAGCCTTGAAACAATTTTATCTGATCAATTTGGAGATAATAAAGGTAAAAAGGCAAATTTTAATATCCAATTGACTGAAATTTTCTCTGTATTAAAACCTGAAATAGATGAAAACTTTTTGAAAAAATTTGGAGTAGAAAGTTTGGATGAACTTAAAGGGAAAATTGAAAAAAACATTCAATCAAGAAAAAAGGATGAACTTCAAACCGGATATAGGATGTCTATAAGTAAACAAATACCAGATTTTTATGATGAATTTGAATTGCCAGAACAATTAGTTGAAAATGAAAATAAAAAAAAAATAAAAGAGTTAGAACAGAGTTTTGTAGATAAAGAATTCTCTGAAAAAGAGAAAGAAAACAAACTAAAAGAAGGTCTTGAAAATATAAAAAAAGATTTACGAATCAAATTTATACTTGATTCAATTAGTGAACATGAGAATTTGATTTTTGATGAAAATGAAGCTGCTAAAGAATTTGTTGGTTTGGCGCAAATGACTGGTCAATCTCCAGATAAACTTTTTCAATCTCAATTTGGTAGAGAAATTTATCAAAGGATTATAGTCCGAAAAAAAGGAGATTTAACACTAGATAGAGTTGTAGCTAGAGTATTAGGAGATCCGATTCATAAGAATACTCCAGAAAATAAGCATGTTCATGATGAAAATTGTGAACATAATCATAAATAATGCATAATATATTTGAAAGATTTATATGTCTCTAATACCAATGGTTGTTGAGCAAAATAGTCGTGGCGAAAGAGCATACGATATTTATTCGAGACTTCTTAAAGATCGTATCATTTTTCTTGGTACTCCTATCGAAGACAATGTTGCTAATGTGATAATAGCGCAACTTTTATTTTTGGAAGCAGAAGATTCTGATAGTGATATATCACTTTACTTGAATTGTCCTGGGGGTTTAGTTTCTTCTGGTATGGCGATTTATGATACAATCCAATATTTGAAACCTGATATTCAGACCATATGTGTTGGTCAGGCATCAAGTATGGGAGCAGTTTTATTGGCTGCTGGAAAATCTGGGAAGAGGCATGCACTTCCTCACGCTAGGATTATGCTTCATCAAATGATGGGAGGTTTTTCTGGACAGGCTGAGGACATTGATATTCAGGCTAAGGAAATTATTAAAATGACAGATATAATTAACAATATTTTAGCAAGACATACAGGACAAAAAATTGAAGATATTGCAGAAGATACTCAAAGAGATTTTTATTTTTCGAGTAAAGAAGCTAAAGAATATGGTATAATCGATGAGGTTATGCAAAATAGGAAACTAAAAGCACTTTGAAAATATTATGAATACAATTAAGGATACTCTATTACGTTGCTCATTTTGCGGTAAAACACAAGAGGACGTAAAAAAAATCATTGCTGGTCCTACAGTATATATATGTGACGAATGTATTGATCTTTGCAATGAAATAATGGAAGAAGAGTATCAAAATGATATTTCTGAAGATTCTCAGCAGGAACTTCTAAAGCCTGCTGAAATAAAAGAAGTTCTTGATAGTTATGTAGTAGGACAAGAAAAATCGAAAAAAGTTTTAGCAGTTGCCGTACATAATCACTATAAAAGAATCAATGCTAATTTTGATAACTCTGATGTAGAATTACAAAAAAGTAATATTCTTTTGATAGGACCTACTGGGACAGGTAAAACATTATTGGCTCAAACATTAGCAAGAATATTAAACGTTCCATTTGCTGTGGCAGATGCAACTTCCCTGACTGAGGCAGGTTATGTTGGTGAAGATGTAGAAAATATAGTTTTAAAATTGTTACAAGCGGCTGATTATGATATAGAAAGGGCTGAACAAGGGATAATTTATATTGATGAAATAGACAAAATTACTAGAAAAAGTGAAAACGTTTCAATTACACGAGATGTTTCTGGTGAAGGCGTGCAGCAGGCACTTTTGAAAATCATTGAAGGAACTGTTGCTAATATTCCTCCTCAAGGTGGTAGAAAACATCCTCATCAAGAAACTATGCAAGTTAATACCGAGAATGTACTTTTTATTTGTGGAGGAGCTTTTACTGCTCTTGACGATATTATTAAGAGGAGAATTGGACGAAATTCTATAGGATTTGGTGCAAATGTAAATAAAAATTCTAGGAGTGAGAAAATTTTGTCTCAACTTGAACCAGAAGATTTACTTAAATATGGATTAATTCCAGAATTTATTGGGAGGCTACCTGTAGTAGCAACATTGCATGACTTGGAAGTGGAGCATTTGGTTCAAATTCTAAAGGAACCAAAAAATGCATTAATACGTCAATATGAAAAAATGTTTGAGCTTGAGAATGTAAAATTGACCTTTACAAAAGATGCTCTTAATTCCCTTGCTAAAGAAGCAATTAAAAGAAAAACTGGAGCAAGAGGTCTCAGATCAATTATAGAAAACTCAATGCTTGATATAATGTATGATATCCCTTCTGATCCAGATATTTGTGAAGTTGAAATAGATAAAGAAACAATTTTACAAAAAGCTAAACCTAAACTTACCAGAGATCCTTCAAGCAGTATCTTAGAGGTTAAAGCCAGTTGATTATTGGTAAAAAACTAATCATTTATCTTAATTCCAAAAAATTATGAAAATGTTTGACGTGTATGGAGTTTGCAATCCATTGATTGATTTGTTGAGTCATGTACCGGATTCTTTTTTGAAAAAATATGGAATTGAAAAAAATGTTATGCATTTAGTTTCCCATGAAGAACAGCAAAATATTTTATCTGCTCTGGAATTAGAAAATTTTTCTATTAAAATTGCTGCAGGTGGATCAGCCGCTAACTCAATGATTGGTGTATCTCAACTGGGAGGATGTACTGCTTTTAGTGGAAAAATTGGCATGGATGAACATGGTGTTATTTATAAAAAAAAACTTGAAGAATTAGGGGTAAAATCATGCCTTAGTAAAGGAGAAGGAGCGACTGGGAGTAGTTTAGTATTGGTTAGTGATAAGGGGGATCGTACTATGAACACATTTCTTGGCATGAGTCAAGAACTTCAAGTTGATGATGTTGATAAAGAGGTAATTCAATCTTCAAAGATTATTTATCTTACTGGATATTTGTGGGATACAGAATCTCAAAAAAAAACAGTTAAGAGTACCCTTCTGGAGGCAAAAAATAGAGGTATTAAGGTAGCTCTTAGTCTTTCAGATCCATTTTGTGTTGTTCGTCATAAAAAAGATTTTTTAAAACTTTTAAAAGAATATGTTAGCTTAGTATTTTGTAATCAAGAAGAAATATTTTCATTGCTTGACACATGTTATACACAAGATGCTTTAAAAATAATTTCTCAATGGACTGAAACAGTAGTTTTAACTTTGGGAGAAAAGGGAGCATTAATTTCTCATTGTGGAGAAATAATTTATATAGATCCTTTACCAGTTCAAGTCATAGACAGTACTGGAGCTGGAGATGCTTTTGCTGGAGGATATTTGTATGGTGTTACAAATGATTTTTCCCATCTTGAAAGCGGACGTATTGCGGCAACTCTAGCCGGAGCTGTAATTGAACAGACTGGACCTCGATATAATGGTGATGCAAAGAAATTAGTAAGCGAAAAACTGGGAATAGTGCTTTAACTATTATTAATTTTTAAATAACTTCTTTAAAAGATTTTTTTCTATATATGGAATTACTTGCACCTGCTGGAAATTTAGAAAAATTAAAAACTGCGGTTTTGTATGGAGCAAATGCGGTCTACCTAGCTGGTCAAAAATTTAGTTTGAGAGGAGCATCCGATAATTTTTCTGATTCAGAATTAATAGAAGGTTTAAATTTTGCCAGGAATAGGAAATGTAAAATATATGTTACTTTAAATGCTTTTTTGCATGATGAAGAAATTAATGAACTTACAGAATATTTAAAGATTCTTGATAAATGTGGAGTTGATGCAGTTATTGTTTCTGATGTTGGTGTGATGTCAGTAGTTCAAAAAAATACAAAAATACCAATACATGT
>CACIWU010000057.1 GCA_902590435.1 uncultured SAR324 cluster bacterium
AGTTTGAATTTCAATGGTCAAAAAACGGTAATGATGATTTACAAGGCAAATATTTGGGAGAAATTGAAAATGGGGAACCATCTGGTAAAGGTACAATAACTTACCCAAATGGTGAAAAATATGTTGGAGAATGGAAAAATGGGATAAAAGATGGGCATGGTATCTCCAATTTACCTAGTGGAGAAAAATATGAAGGTGATTGGAAGAATGGAAAAATGAATGGATATGGAACCTACACTTTCCCGAATGGATATATATATTTTGGGAATTGGGAAAATGGTAAGGAAAACGGTTATGGAACATCAATTTACCCTGTTGGAACAAAGTATGAGGGAGAATGGGAAAACGGATTAAAACATGGTGAAGGAATTTTTACTTGGCCTGATGGAACTAAATATAAAGGAGAACATAAATCTGGAAGAGCAAATGGAACGGGAACCCTATTTTATTCTAATGGCAATAAATATGAAGGAGAATGGAAAAATGGTAAAGAAAATGGACACGGAAGGTTCACTATGCCTGATGGTACTATATATTTAGGACAATTCAAAGATGGAAAACCTTGGAATGGGTCTGGATACACTAACAACAGAGATATACTTGGGAAATTTGTTGATGGAGTAATACAGTAATAATTAAAGAGTTAAAAAATCATTATTTTATTAGTAAGTTAAATTTTTAAAAAATTACAATCTTCTAAAAGACAAATCTTCTGGGAAACTAACAAAAACATGTTAATTTTTAGATTTTCAGGAATCTACATCTCAACTTTTATCAAAGGATTATTTTTAAAATTTATATTATTTTTTATGTATTCGTTGATTTTTGCAAGTGAGAATGGATTCCTTTACAAACATAAAAAAATTAATGGCATCGAATGGAAAAGTTTTGGTGATCCAATAATTAATCCAAAGTACATAGGAAATATTTTAAATAACAAACCTGATGGAAAAGGAAAATTATTATTCCACAATGGGAATAATTTTGAAGGATTTTGGAAGGAAGGAGAATTACATGGGGAAGGAACTTTTTTCTGGTCAGATGGAAGGAGTTATAAAGGGTTTTTCAAAAATGGGATCCCAAGAGGTAAAGGGACATATTTTTTAAAAAATGGATTAAAAAAAAATGGAAAATGGAAAGATACTAAAAAAATATTTTTTTGGGAAGATAATCCCTCTGAAATTGTAGAAGTAGGTAATAAAAATCGAGGCATCTTATCATATAGAAAAGAGAATGCACGTTGGGGTTGGTATGAATACGGTGATGAAGGAAAAGATGGGAAATATATTGGAGAAATAGAAAACCTTAAACCAAATGGATACGGAATTTTCACATATGGAATTGGAAAATGGAAAGGAGATAAATACGAAGGTATGTGGAAAGATGGGAGATTTGATGGTCATGGAACTTTAATTCGGAAAAATGGAGAAAAATTTAAAGGGGAATGGAAAAATAATAATTTATGGAATATTTCCAAATACAGTAAATTCGGAAAAATTTTGAGGAAATATGAAAATGGTATAGAAGTTCCGATTAAAAATAAAATATTAAAGAAAAAAAAGAATAATCTCACATATAAAAAAGAAAAAGGGATACTCTTCATGCATACATCTCGCTCCCATTGGGAGGATATTGGTAAAAAATGGTCTTTTTCAGGTAGTGAGAAAAAACATGGTAAATACGAAGGAGAGATTCTAAATGGACTTCCTAATGGACAAGGAATCTATAATTGGTTTAATGTAAACAAGTATATTGGAGAATTCAAAAATGGGTTTTTTCACGGGCAAGGAACTTTTTATTCACTACCCAGTAAAGTAAAAATTGTAGGAGAATTTAGAAAAGATAAAGAGTGGAATGCAATTCAAACGGACAGCTCTGGGAAAATTATTGGTAAATTTGTTAATGGTAATTTTAGGGAATGATAATCTATAGAAAAATTCGCTATCATACCAAGTTGTTGCTTAATTACAATTTTTTTATTTCAATAAGGGTGTTAATAGAAAAGTGGAAGTCCTATCAATCTTCAAAACAAGTGTACATTCGAAAACAAGTTAGAGTATTAGATCAAATATAGAAATTTATATCTTATAATAATTTAGAAGAAACTTTAATTATAACCATTATAATGATTAAGGAGTTTATATGTCATTTAAAATGATGACATCTATTGTTGCAATAGTACCTCTAATTTTTTTACTTTCTTTTACAGATTTTCCAGGTTTTTTTTTAAAATCATACCCTAGTGCCGAAGGTTTAGCTTTGGAAATAGGAATTACTTATCGGTACGTTATGTCTGGTATGCTGTTTTTGGTTGTGTGTATTGTATTTCGATCCAGAAACATTGAGAAAATTGATAATCAAAAGGATATTCTTTTGGGATCTGCTATCGGCTCGTCTGTGATGTGTATTTTCATTATATCAATGACAGTATTTCGTAGTATCCCTTTTAATATTCAGCCGATAATTACCACAGGCACATAAGCAGCACTTTGTTTCTGGTCACGTTCTAAACTTAGCTAAAAAGGATTTTGTAAAATCTCGGGAATTTACTTACTATCCAGAAAAAACTATTTCTTTAACATAAATCATTTACATATAAAGGTTATATGAAAAAAAATAAAGTTTGTATTGTCACAGGTGCTTCTCGAGGGCTTGGTCGTGGGATTGCCCTAGTACTTGCGCAGGAAGAAGGATGCACGGTGTACGCAACTGCAAGAAATAAAGATGCCTTGAATGCTCTTGCAGAAGAGGCCGCTACGGGAACCAAAGGAGGCATTGTTAAGGTTTGTAAACTGGATCAGAGTGATGATTTAGCGGTGAAAAATTTTGTCGAGAAGGTGAAGTCGGAAAACAATCAAGTTAACCTTTTAGTTAACAGCGCGTTTGCTGGACTAATTGCAATGACTCCTCACTTTGGCAAGCCTTTTTGGGAAAAACCCCTCTCTGTCTTTGATGCTTCCATCAACATCGGCCTCCGAAGTGCACATGTAATGAGCGCACTTGTCGCTCCGCTTATGGTCAAGAACAAAAACGGGTTAATGGTTCAGGTTTCAAGCTTTGGTGGAGTTCAATATTTATTTGACGTTGGATATGGAGTAGGAAAATCAGGACTCGACCGCCTAACTGCAGATATGGCGGCAGAGCTTAAACCATACAATGTACATGCTGTGACATTGTATCCAGGAGCCGGTGTGACAGAGGTCACAGCATTCCCTGGCGGAGAGACACCAGTTTTTACAGGACGTGCTGTCGCAACGCTACTAAAAAAAGTCACGAACGAAGATCAGGCACGAATGAGCGGGAAGATCATCCAAACATCAGAACTTGCTGTAAACTATGGTTTTACAGATGTCAACGGCGATATGCCCGAAGGAGATTTTTCTGGTGTGGAGGCTGCTAAACGATGTCGCGAGGTAATGTCCAAGCCAGTAATACAGTTTGACATGGATGCAGAACTACCCGACTCATCCGAGACGAACAACCTCGGAATCGCTGAATTGTTTGCAGGCGCAAAAAACTTCAGTTAGAAATAATTTGAGTTGGAGTATACTAGTTTTTGGGAATCACTCCTCAGGTTCCCAGCCTGCTTTGATCAATCCTTCAATGATAGGATCCGCCAATGCAGAATTCGGGACAAAGATGCTACGGTAATCTTCACGGACCTTGAGATTGGGACGAAGAGTAAGGTAGCGGTCCAATGCGGACTTGGCATCCGAGCCACGTTCCAAGTGCCCAAGCACTGCTGCACGAAAACCCAAGTGGTGTCCAACGTCTGGATGCCGAAGCAAAGCCTTATCAATCGCCTCAAGTGCATCTTCATACTTCCCTTGTCCAAGGCAAGCAAAGTAAAGAACTCCATGAAAATGCATCATATCAGGGTCAGCAGGGCTGAGTTCAAATGCCTTTAGAATCGAATTTTCTCCTTGATGATACTCTCCGGAATGAACTTCGGCTAGCCCTAGCCAAAAGTGACTCATGGCGAAACTGGGATTGAATTTTACCGCACGCTGGGCATGGTCTAATGCTATAGGATGAATTCCACGAAAGAAATGAGCTATAGAAATGCCCAAAAGTGACAGAGGATTCTCTGGATTCAATGCTTCTGCCTTTCGGCCATGTAATAGCATATCATTGAGCGTTTTTTCTGAGTCTTTTGAGATACGCTGTACTAAATGTGACGCACCACAAATGGCAAGATAAGCATGTGCATCAGATAGAGTCTTGTCCAACTCTATAGCATTTTCAAAGTGCAATCTGGCCTGAGTGAGTCCAGGGTCATCGTAGTCCGTGCGCGGGCGCTCATAATAACAACGCAAACCTTGAAGATATTCCTCCCAAGCACTTAGATTTTCTGGTCGTTTTCGTGTTAGTCGTTTCTGCTCGTGGCCTGTAACAGAAGGGGCAACCCTACGCGCAATCGCTTCGGAAACCTCGTCCTGCACGTCGAAAATGTCTTCAAGAGTACGATCCCAGCGTTCCGACCAGAGGTGATGATCTTCATCGGTGTCGATTAGCTGTGCAGTGATGCGCACTCGGTTACCTCCCTTGCGCACACTACCCTCCACGATATATCGAGCACCTAATTCATGCGCAACCTGCTTGAGATTATGCGACTGACCTCGGTATGTGAAGCTTGAGTTGCGTGAGATCACCGGAAAGGTACGCCAGAGGGAGAGGTTAGTGATGATGTCCTCTGATATACCGTCAGCGAAGTACTCCTGTTCGGGATCTCCTCCCATGTTCGTGAAGGGCAGCACCGCAATTGCTGGAACTTTGACTTCGTTGGAGGAAAGAGCATGCGAGGCTTTCGTTGTCGACTCTTCTAGGACTGGCACTGCAAAAGTTTCGAGTACCTTTGAGGAACTAGCGATTTCGACCATGTAGGTGTGAACAGGCTCTTCGATGTTCTTCATCTCCTGTAGCCCAGAACTTACAAAACCTAGGTTGAGCTTTCGACGAACCTCATCATGGAACTTCCCGGAAACACAGATGCCTCCAGGCTCGGCGAGAGTTTCCAGCCTCGCTGCAACATTCACCCCATCACCATAGAGGTTTTCTCCCTCCACGATCACATCTCCGAGATTCAACCCTACCCGGAACCGCATCTGGTCCTCAGGGGCTACTTCGTTATTGCGATCCAGCAAATTCTTTTGGAATTCTACGGCAGCCACAATAGCGTCCACAGGACTGGCAAAGTCTGCGATCACAGAGTCACCGGCACTACCAAAAACGCGTCCATGGTGGATCTTGATAGACTCGTCGGTGATAGCACGACATATTTTGAGGTTGTGAAGCGCGCGGTCTTCATTCTCACCCATCATCTTACTGAATCCGGTTACGTCTGCAGCGAGGATAGCTGCTAGTTTACGTCTAGGTCCTGATTCTGACATATATAAATTTACTACTGTTAGAGTCTATAAATATAAATATAATTAACTTACATGATGTAATAGAACGTATTTACTTTTTCAATGCTACTAAAAGTAATTTAATATATAACACCAATCGGTTTGCTTTACAAGAATGTGTGAGATTTTACTTGGAGAATGTCTAACGGTGGTTTATTCTTTGTATGAAACACTAGAGAGCACATTTGATGTGTCAGAAGTCCTTGAAATCCATGAAGTTGCTGTTGAAGATGTTAGGAAAGTTACTGAAGAACCTACAATTAAATATAAGTAGGTAGAGCAGAATTCTGTCACACTTCTTTGCATAAGCGAATTTCGGAACCTTTGCTCCAAATCTTCAGTGTCTAAAAAGCGTTATTCGTTCATTTCTGGAGAAGAAACTTTGGAGATCCGAGAGTCTATTTCCAGTAAATTGTATGGCTAAATGCATACGAAGGGGATATTAAACTTTTTGAATATTATACAAAACCTTTGTATCACCGGTGGCCAGAGGTGGAATTGAACCACCGACACACGGATTTTCAATCCGGGATCTACACCAGAAAAGCATCCATCTCCGTAAATTATAAAAGTGATTTAGGTTTATACAATTTTTCAGCAAATCTTTACATATTATTTATATTTAAATAAATTAAATTTTTTTAAAAGGCATATTTTTGAATAATCATTTTGGTCAAAAAATTATTTTTATGAATTTTTCATGCAAATCAAATCTTGACAAATCTATCTAATCATGAAAAATTTTGGCCAATCAATAATTGCTTGTAATCAAATCGTAATATTTAAAAATCTCAATTACATCGAGAGAATAATTTGGAAAAAAAACCAGACATAGATCAAGTCACAATCCGCCGTAGGAAAGTAGGACTGACTGACATTGATCCAAAACTTACAGCAGGTGGATTCACTTTGTTTGCAGGACAAACAGCCGGAGGCCGTGTGGATCTTATTAATATCAATGGTGAAAGAGTTCACGAATGGAATATGCCTGTCCGGCCAGGACGTGATGCAGTTCTTCTTCCTAACGGTAATCTTGGATATAATGGAAGTCATGCACAATCAGCAGATCTCTATCCAGCTTGGGACATTTGGCATGGTGGTGATTTTTATGAAGTTACACATTCTGGAGAAATTGTTTGGCGACATGAAGACATATTTCATCACCATGACGCACAGTGGCTTCCGAATGGTAATCTACTGTATACAGTAGCTGCACCTCTTCCATTAAAAATAGCGTCAAAAGTCGTTGGAGGTGATCCAAGTAGTGATGATCCTGACGGTATTATCCAATCAGATATAGTTAGGGAAGTTGATAGGTCTGGAAAGGTGGTTTGGGAATGGAAAATATGGGATTATATTGACCCAAATGACTTTCCGATTCATTCAATTTTTGATCGGCGACACTGGCCCATGATCAATGGTGTTTATCTTACATCAGATGGGTTGGTCTTAATGAGTTTACGGACAACTAGCGGAATCATAGCCGTGAATAAAAGTAATGGAGAGATTACATGGCATATTGGTCCCGAACTTGTTGCTCAACAACATACACCTATCCAGACAGAAAACAATACTATATTGTGTTTTGACAATGGTAACGTCAGACGTGGCTCGACTTCACCAATCTCTCGTATATTAGAATTTGATCCTATCACTAAAAATGTGGTCTGGTCATACACTGATCCACATCCACCTAGTTTCTTCTCACCATATATGGGAGGAGTGCAACGCCTTTGGAATGGTAACACATTTATATGTGAAAGTGCATTTGGAAGACTTTTTGAGGTGACACCCTACGGTAAAACTGTATGGGAATATGTTATTCCTGACTTTGCAGAATACCCGAAACCACTCAGTGAATTCATAGTCGGATCTCACAACAGTTGCTTTCGTGCACATCGTTATTCCGAAAAT
>CACIWU010000058.1 GCA_902590435.1 uncultured SAR324 cluster bacterium
CCGTAAATACTCATTTCTATAATCAATTAAGTTAATTATTTTGAACTAAAATAAAATTTATAACTAAAAGATTCAAAATAAAAATGCTAATCTTAATCTAATTGTATATTTTTATAATTATTTGGGATAATATTTGCCAAAAAAATTATTATTATTTTAAACGAAAAAATATCTCACAATGTCATTTGGATCAAAAATTCGAAGAAAACTTGTAAAAATTTTAGGAAAAGATTGGGTCAAAGATGATAAAGTTACTCTTTATTCATATCGATGTGATGGACTTACTCTTTATACATCCCTTCCAATGGGAGTTGTTTTCCCAGGAACAACACAAGAACTAGTTTCCTTGGTAAAATTACTCTATAAAGAAAAAACGAGTTTTGTGGCACGAGGAGCTGGGACAGGACTTTCTGGTGGTGCGATTCCCCATGAAGGAAGTGTTATTATTGAAATGGTAAGATTTAAGGAAGTTCATGAAGTAGATTATCTTAATCGTACTATTACTGTTGGTCCTGGTGTAGTAAATTTGCGTATTAGCGAATATGTTAATTCTAATGGATTCCATTACGCACCGGATCCATCCTCCCAAAAAGCCTGTACTATTGGAGGAAATGTTGCTGAGAATTCCGGAGGACCTCATACTCTTAAATATGGTGTTACTGTCAATCATGTCCTTGCTGTTGAAATGGTTTTACCTGATGGAGAAATTGTCAAAATTGGAGGAACGCATCTAGGAATGCCTGGGCCAGACTTGTTGGCACTTGTTACTGGCTCTGAAGGCACATTTGGAATAATTACTAAAATTACTTGTCGACTGACTCCTAATCCTGAAAAATATGTAACTCTTCTTGGTATCTACAAATCGGTGCGAAATTCATCTGAATCAGTTTCTAGGATAATTAGTCATGGAATAATTCCATCTGCTATGGAAATGCTAGACAAAGTTGTAATTTCAGCTGTTGAAAAAGCACTTAATCCTGGATTCCCATTAGATGCAGAAGCGTTATTGATAGTTGAATTAGATGGTTTGGCAGATGGCCTTGAGGAAGAAGCAGAAGTAGTTGAAAAATTACTAAAAGATTGTGGTGCAACTAAAGTCAATCGAGCTCTTAATGAAGAAGAACGAGCAAAAATTTGGCGTGCACGAAAAGAAGCTTTTGGCGCTATAGGTCAAATATCTCCTAGTTATTATGTGCAAGATGGAGTTATTCCTCGCAGTAAACTTCCTGAAGTTTTGGAGGAAATTTATAAAATTGGTAAAAAATATGGATTAACTGTAGCAAATGTTTTTCATGCTGGAGATGGGAATTTACATCCATTAATTCTATATGATTTTGAAGATATTCAAGAGGTTAAAAAGGCACATGCCATAGGAGAAGAAATTTTATCATCATGCATTCAACATGGGGGGACTCTTTCAGGAGAACATGGTATAGGTATAGAAAAAGCTGATTGGATGAAGGAGCTTTATTCAAAAAATTCTCTTGATAATATGCAAAATTTTCGTGTATTTTTTAATCCTGAAAATTTGCTAAATCCTGGTAAAATTTTCCCCCAACCAAGTCGTTGCGCGGAATCAAAAATAGGACATATTTCAAAAGGAAAAGATAGGTTAAATGGACCAAAGATGATTGCCAGTAAATCAGGTATTACAGTATGATTATACCAAGTTCTATAAAAGATATTCGAAATTGGGTTTCTTCACGAATTAGTATGAAACAATCATTTAGAACTTGTGGGAAGGGTACTCGTTTTGTAAATTCTGTTTGTGGAAATTCAAAAATAAATTCTAATAATATACTTTCTCTACAGAATTTAAAAGAGAAACGTTTCTTTGATCCAGAGGACATGGTTGTGTGTGTCGAATCAGGTATGAGTGTTAGTAAAATGAATAAAATTCTTTTTGAAAGTAAAATGTGTTTGCCTGTTAATTCTTGGTTCTCTTCTTCTTGTGTTGGTTCAGTAGTGGCATGTAATGATTTTGGTCCTAACCGTATGAACATGGGCGGAATAAGAGATTGTATACTTGGAATAGAATATGTTAATGGTGAGGGTGAAATTGTAAAAGCTGGTGGTAAAGTAGTAAAAAATGTTTCTGGTTATGACATAACCCGTGTGTTATTAGGAAGTCAAGGTGGATTAGGTGTGATTACAGCCGTTACTTTTAAAGTTAATCCTGTACCGTTAGAACCTTGCGGAATGTATGGAATTTTCGAAAATGAAACATGGTTGTCTAAAGTTAAAAAGTTGCATGAAAACAGGGTTCCTCTTGATTGGGCACAGTGTTTTTCAACACTTGATTCAAAATGGATTCTAGGTCTGGGATATTCTGGTAATTTGCTTAAACGAAAAAGAATTGAAGATGAAATAAAAAAGATATTTTATAAAACTTTGAGGGTATTACCTGACGGAGAGTCTTTCCCCGGACAAAAATTTATACCTGGTGAGAATAGATTTGATGGTTTTTTGAAGTCATTTATTGATATCTGGGAATTGGATAATTCTTATTTCCACGTTTTTACGACTTTAAATACAGAAAAAACTCTCAGTTTTCCAATTGATTTATTTTTGAAGGAAGGGTTCATTATTCTTATTCATCCTATTGGTGGAGATATTCATTTTCTTCACAAAAGTACTAGAAATAATGAGCAGCTTAATTTACTTGAGAAAATTAAATCTGTTCTTGTTAATTCTGACAGTAAGCTGAGGTGGGTCAGTGGTTCGCCGAAAAGTTCTTTAAAAGATTTGGGTGAATTTGGTATTTCAAGTAGTTTCCTTTTGGAAAAAAGACTTAAACGTCATTTAGATCCTGCAGGAGTTTTTTCCGAAGCTTACTATGATTTGGATATGGAAAAATGAAAATTAAATCTGAACAACAAAATCTTTCTCTAGTAAAAAAACTTTTCAGAGAGGCAAAATTTAACAATATACTCAAATGTGTTCACTGTGGTCTATGTTTAGATTCTTGTCCTACATACAGGGAATTAGGAGATGAAAAAGATTCTCCTAGGGGAAGGTTATATTTAATGCGAGGTTTGTGGGAGGGAGAGTTTGAACTTGAATCTTCTGTTATTGATCCTCTGAATCGTTGTTTAGATTGTAGAGCATGTGAAAGTGCTTGCCCTTCAGGCGTACCATTTGGTGAATTACTCGAAAAGACACGTGGTATCATTTTGGAAAATACTAAGCAAAGCTTTAAAGCAAAGTTTTTAAGATATTTTTTTTTTAAAATTGTTTTTTGCTCAACTAATTTGTTGATCTTTATAAGTCGAATGATAAAAATTTATGTCGCAAGTGGTTTCCCAAAACTTTTTACTAAAACATTTGTAGGCAAACTTGTCCCAAAATCATTTGTTACCAAACATTATTTGATTCCTAATTTTTCAGGAGAGTCATTTAAACGAATACATGCAGAGAAAATTCTACCCCCTTTTGAAAAATTTGAAAAAGATGGAAATAATTTAAAATTAAAAAAAAATATTCTGAGAGTGGGTTTGTTTTCAGGTTGTATTATGGATGTATCAGAGTCAGAAATTCATTATTCAACACTTGAATTGCTACGTCATTCTGGATGTAAGGTTATTGTCCCAAGTGATCAAAGTTGTTGTGGGGCATTACATGTACATAACGGCGACCGAAAAACATCTAGTAAATTAGCATTAGAAAATATTGCTGCCTTTGAAAATAGAAATTTAGATGCAATCATCACTAATGCAGCAGGTTGTGGTGCCCAATTAAAAGAATATCATCACCTGCTCACTCAAGATGATTTTGTAAATCAAAAAAAAATCCTAAGTTTTGAAAACAAAATTGTAGACATTATGGAATTCCTCTTTAAGTATTCTGATAATTTGAAAAATTTAGAGTGGCACAAAGATGAATATACAGTACTTTACGATTCTCCTTGTCATTTGATGCATGCACAGAAAGTTGATACTAATCCTCGAAAACTTTTAGAAAGTTTACCAGGAGTGAGACTTGTAGCTCTTGAAGAATCTGAATGGTGTTGTGGTTCAGCGGGTATTTACAACTTAACTCATCCTGAACTTTCTAAAGCAGTTTTAAATAGAAAAACTAAATCAATTATTAAAGCCTTGAAAGAAAATTCTAATGCGAAAACAATTTTGACTGGTAACCCAGGATGTTTATATCAAATACGTGCGGGAATTCGTCTCAGTAATATAGATCTCCGTGTCCTACATCCTATTGTTTTTTTAGCTAATCGGTTAAAAAAAAATGAATCATAGGAAATTCCTTAATTCTCTTTTTGAAGTTGCTGTTGCTAAAGCACAACCAAAAGAATGTATCCCTCCTTTTCTTAACCAAAGGCAATTTACGGGAAGAACTATTGTTTTTGGCGCTGGTAAGGCTTCAGCCAATATGGCTCAGGTTGTGGAAAAACATTTTTCTGGAAATATCGAAGGTTTGGTAGTAACTCGTTATAATCATTCAGTGCCTTGTATGAATATTGATGTTCTTGAAGCAGGACATCCTGTACCTGACAGAAATGGAATGATTGCAGCATCTAGGATGCTTAAAATAGCTTCCGGACTTAAAGAAAATGATAAAGTAATTTGTCTGATTTCTGGGGGAGGCTCATCACTTTTGTCATTACCTGCTCCTGGCATAAGTTTAGAACATAAACAGAAAATTACTTCTGGGTTGTTAAAATCAGGGGCAACAATTCATGAAATTAACTCTGTACGCAAGCATCTTTCTGCAATCAAAGGAGGTCGATTGGGAATAGCTTGTTATCCAGCTAAACTTATAACTCTTGCGATTTCAGATGTTTCTGGTGATGATTTGGGGGTTATAGCTTCAGGACCAACTGTTGAAGACTTGACCACTTTTGATGATGCTATAAACGTACTTAAAAAATATAAAATTACTAAGCCTATACAAGTTTTAGACTATTTAGAGAATGCTACAGATGAAACACCTAAACCAGGTGATCGTAAATTAAAAAATGTAGAAAATTTTTTAATTGCGACTGCTAAACAGTCCCTAGATGCAGCAGCTAAATTTGCGGAAGAGGCAGGAGTAATTCCCTTAATTTTGAGTGATAGAGTTGAAGGAGAAGCTAGAGAAGTTGCTAAAGAACAAGTACTTCAAGCTTTAGAAATTCAAAAACAAGTAAAATCTGATTCTAAGTCTGTGGTATTACTTTCTGGTGGAGAAACATGTGTTACTGTTAGAGGGGGTGGTTTGGGAGGTCCAAATACTGAGTATATGTTGTCTATGTTAGTAGAATTAAGAGGGCAAGATGGGATTTGGGCTATTTCTTGTGATACGGACGGAATTGATGGGACTGGAAATAACGCAGGGGCCTTTATAGGTCCAGAAAGTTTTAAATTATCTGATTCTCTTGGTTTGAATCCAGAAAAATTTCTTGCAAACAATGATTCTTATAATTTTTTCTCAAAAATAGGAGCTTTAGTATCTCCTGGTCCTACACTAACTAATGTGAATGATTTTCGAGCAATATTAATAATGCCTTCTGGACAGAATCAATAAAAATTATGATAGAAATAGATCTCATTTTCTATCAATTATCAATGACTAAATATATTTTAATATTAGATTGTTCATAAATATATAAAATATCAAAACAAAAAGTTTTTCTGCAACAAAGTTAAAGAGATGTATTTGAATGAGTTGGCAACAAAAATTTACTAACCTCCAGACTTAGCAATGTCGATGCCAGTACTCGTAGGATGGGAATTCTCAGGATTAGAATTTTTATTTTTATTTTTAACTAGTTGGAGATGATCCTGGGATTTAGGAGATTTTATGGAAGTTTTTTTTTCTATAGTTGAATTACTATTTATTATACTAAATTCGTTCTCTAGAAAAGTCATCCATTCATAATCTTCATTCAAACTTCTTAGACGTAAAACCTGGTTTTCGTATATTGAGATAATATAGTCATCTTCCAAAATTGGCATTGGATTAGAAACTACTTGAAAGTCTTCGCTGCATTTTCCAATTTCATTCCCGAGAAAAAGATAATCTTCTGGAGAATTCCCAAATAATGCAGCACTTATTTTCCCAGACCGTCCTATGATTCCAAGTCGTTTGAAATTACTATTGTTGCTTATATCTCTGAGATTAATCATAACGTCTTTGGTAAAGACTGTTTCGATTAAAGGTCCATATTCTGGAGGATTCCATCTTGAAGCAAAATTAAAAGAACTTGCCACAGGTTTAAGGTCGAGAGTTTGTTCTTTATTTGTACTTAGATTTTTCATGTGAAGACGATTGGAAACAACTTGGAATTCTAACTTGCTAGGATTCTTGTTTCTAAGAAATTTGTAGAAATTTGATTCTAGTGGTATTGACCAGACTGGTTCATTTTCTTGAAACTGAGTTTTTAGGTTTGAAGAGACATTACCAGATTTTAGAAAAACATTCTTTTCAAATCCTTCCAAAACGAGATGCAGAGATTTATCGCGAAAAATAAGTAACATTCTGCCAAAAAATACTTTTTCAAGATCAACAAGAATTTTGTGAAGATTTGGAGACAATACGAAGGAGCCATTGTCTTCAAATTTAATGAAGGGATTCAAACTTTCAATGAAATTGTTTCCTTTTTTTTCGAAGTGTCTGTTTAGTTTTTTTTCATTCCAGAAACTAATTAATTCTAGTGGGTCTATTCTCCGAATATCTCCAGGGAAATTATTTCTAATTGTTTGCCAAGATGAAATTTTATTTTCCTTAATGAAATCAGAAGCGGTTTTACCATTATGATCTTTTTGTTGTGTGCTTTTTGAATGATTGATTAAGAGAAAAGATGAATCCTCCAAGCTATAAATTCCTTGAGAATCAATACATATGAATGGTTTAAAATCTTTTGTTTTTTCACTCATAGTATAATTTTTTTTATTAGGATTTATTTGTGGGAAAAAATGAAGATTTTTCCTTAATTTAAATATATCAAATCATTTGGAGCGAGAAACGGGATTCGAACCCGCGACCTCAACCTTGGCAAGGTTGCGCTCTACCAACTGAGCTATTCTCGCTTTTTTTGTCTGCAAAACCATTTTATTTTAAGAAAAGCTTGATAGTCAAACTAATTTTGCA
>CACIWU010000059.1 GCA_902590435.1 uncultured SAR324 cluster bacterium
ATCCATTCCACAAAATCTAATATTTCAAACTTCTCTGGACAAAAATTGTTAGAGGAACTCGACACTAAATCAATAAACATAATCAATATACGTGGAGAAGGATCTTTTGTGTCCTTAATACATTTACAAGGAGGCTCTTGGCAAGTAAAATCATTAAAATATGATGCAGATGTTTCAGCAATCCAAGATTTGCTTCTAAAACTTTCACAAATAAGTCTTGGTGACTTAATTACTAACAATGCAAATCACCACAAGCGATTCAAATTAGTTGATTATCCAGAAAATTTTAAAAAATGGGAGAAAGATATTCACGGGGACTCAGTTACACTTTCGAAAGGAGATGGAACAATAATTTTGAGTCTATTGCTTGGTAAAAATCGTATAAATGGTGAAGGACAGTATATTAGGCACAATGGATCAGATAAAGTGTATCTTATCCCAGAAAGTTTATCTATAAATACCAATATTGATAATTGGCTAAACAAAGAATTACTTAACTTAAATGAAAATCTAGTGGCTAGCATTAAATTAAAAGATAATTTAGATCGTATCTTAAATATTAGTAGAAAAAATGAGACTGCAGAATGGGAATCACCTAATCGAGAAGCATTACCTGATAAAGATAAAATACAAAATGTACTATATAGATTATCAAATCTTTCTTTTTCAAAATTGTTAGAAGAAAATATCATCAATGAAAATAAATTAACTAATTCAGAAAATACATTAATTATCACATTGTTTGATGGGAGACTTTATACTCTTAAAATATTAAAAAACTCAGAATCAAATGAGAATTTTATATTGAGTCTTAGAATGGGAATTTTAAAAGAAGGATCTAACAAGACTAATGCAGAAAAAACAAAGGTTCGTCAAGAAATGGAATTATTTAACAAGAAAATGAATGGTCGTTTTTTTGAAATAAGTTCTTGGGAAGGTAAAGAATTGTTAATAAGTAATGATTGAAAATAGTTTATGTAATAATTGATAAAAGATGACACTTAAGAGTAATTTTGAATATACTGAACTAACTTTTAAATACATGCGCGTTGAAGGTAAAGTAGAAACTCTTATAGATTTTTTGCTACGACGTTTCCGGTATTTAGACGAGCAAGAATGGCGCAAGAATATTGATAAAAAACTTATTTGGGTTGATAGTCGAATTGGATCTGCAAATTTAAAACTGCAAAATAATCAAAATATTATTTATTTCAGACCTGATTACCTCGAACCACAGGTTGATCCAAATTTTGATGTAATTTTTGAAGATGAGTCTCTTATTGGATTAAATAAATCAGGTAATTTGCCTACTAGTCCTTCAGGTAAATACTTTAAAAATACTCTTTCCAGCTTAATAAAAAAAAAATTTGGATGGGAAACAATTTATACTCTCCATCGTTTAGATAGAGAAACTAGTGGAGTGATCATCTTTGCTAAAAAACAAATAATCGCTCAAAAAATGGCCTCTCTTTTTCAAAAAAAACAAATAAAAAAAATTTATTCCGCAATCCTTAGCAAACATCTACCTAACGATTCAAATAAAAAATTATCTGAGGCATACATTTCTCTTCCAATTGGTAGAGACAAAAATAGTAATATTCGCATAAAACAAAGTGTAAATTATGAAGGTAAGCCAAGTCAGACCTATTTTAAGGAGATTAAAAAAATAGGTAATTATTCTATAGTTGAAGTAAGACCATATACTGGGAGAACACATCAAATTAGAGTTCATGCCGCTCACATAGGATGTGCAATTTTAGGTGACAAACTATACGGATTACCAAATGATGGTTTTATTAATTGGCTTAATGAAGGTGAAAATTTTTTACGAACTCAAAACTTTCCACTTCACAGACAATTACTTCATGCACTGGAAATTAGATTCCCACACCCAATAACAAAAAAAGATATAATAATTAGAGCAGAAGAAAAAAATTTTATGAAAGAATTAAATCAGAATTTAAAATAATGAAATAACTCATTAATTTTAAAAAAAAATGGGCATTAATAAAACAACATAATTCTTTTTTTCCATTGTTAAATAATTTTATAATTATAATTTTAGTCGCAGTAAGTATTTTCATCCCTGGAACATCTCTTGGGCAGAAATTAATTGTTGAACGAGCAGAATCAAAAGTATTAATTCATCGGAATAATCTGGTAAAAGCAAAAATAGAGGCACTAAAAGATGCAAAAACAAAAGTAATTCTTCAAGCAGTTTCAAAATTTCTTGATTATGATAGCATGATTGCCCTCGAACCTCTTTTGAAAAAATATTTCATTGAAAATACAGATAATTTTATTGAATCGATTAGAGTAACTAATGAAAAAAATACAAATGATTTATCTGAATTCAATCTTCAGATTGAAACACAGATTTTTTTATCTAGAATATTGTCCACCTTTCGGAAGTTAGGTATTCCAAAGCTAAGTGATGACTATCCTGCCCGAGAAGTAATTCTAATTTATAATGCAAACAAAGATTTACGCAAGAAGGGACTTTTTACTAATTTATTAAAGAACCTACAAATTCGATTAAATCCCTACAGAATTAAGGCAAGAGTAATAGACATCAAAGATAAATATTTACCTATTGATGCAGGATTAAAAGCTAGATTAAAAATACTACAAAATAAAAAAACAAAACAGATTAATAGAAATATTTTAACTTTGCTAGAATTAAAACTATATCTCTCTCAGAGAACATCAAAAATAGAAAATGACAATCTAGAAGCAGAATTAATTTTTTGGCCTCAAAATCAGATATTAAATGACTCCGCTGAAATTTCAAATAAGGCAAAAATAAACCTTTCATTCTCTGAATGGAATGAGAAGAAAATAATTTCAGAGATTTTGGATGGATTGATGCTCAAATGGACTCCTATTATAAATAAAACTATTGAGTTGAATAAAGGAAGTTTGGGGAAAATAAAGTTAGTATTTAGGGGTTTAAACGGACCAATTGAAGAACAACTATTATTCAAAACACTCTTTCAAAACAATCCATATTGGAAAGAAGTTTTTTTAGATAAGATTTCTTTAAATTCAGTTTCTTATAAAGGATATTTTTTAGGTAATCAAAAAAATATTTATCAAAATCTTATTGTTACTAAAGACTTTCCATTTATAATTTCTAAAACTTTTTGGGAAAATAATCAATTAATTGTAAATACTAAATGGAGGGATGTATATGAAATACTCGATCCATTCGATAATTTAGATAAAGGTAATAATTATTTAGAAAATAATTCGTTTAACAATTTAAAAATAGAACCAATACTTCAAGTACCACTAAAAACATTCAAGAATACTTTCAAGTTGCCTCTCGAAAGTCCTGTTTTCGATCACATTCGTCACCGTGGAGATAGTACGTTATTTAAGATTGATTCACCTCAGCAAAAAACAAAAAATCAAAATACAATATTGATTAATATTATTTGGTCTAGGATAGGGCCAACTAATTTATCCCCAAAAATAACATTATTTGATAAAAACAAGAAAAGAATAAAGTCTTTTCTTATAGGAAAGAAAAAACAAATCTCCGTAGAACATGAATTAAACAAAGATAATATATATATTTTTTTGAGAGTTTCTGACAAAGTTGGTTTCCTTGAAGATATAGCCGGCAGTTATCAGTCATTTCGATATATCTTGTCAGTAAAACATAACTAAGATAAGTTATTCTTAAGTTATTTTTTAATCTTTTTTTGTCGTTTTATTTGAGATTTATTTGTACTAAACTTGAAGAAAAAATCTCCAATCGCCACTTCGTCTCCTTCCTTTAAGAAGCGCTGGTCTATTCTCCTTCCATTTACAGAAGTATTCTCATGGTTTTGTAAATTTTGAATCTTCCAAGACTGTCCTACTTTGTTAATTTTTGCGTGACGTAATGCAACTTCATCACTTTCGATAACAATATCATTAATTTTTGAAGTCCCAATTGTATTCATATTTTTCACAAGAGGTATTTCTTGCTTACTTCCAGAAACCTTTAAAAAAGGCACGCATTTTTGTATCGGGCCTTTGGGTTTAGTCGATTGATATACCGACTGATAATTTATATGCGATGCTCTTTGAAAATTTTTTTCATGAAACAAATTATTGCTATAAAGCAAGACCATTTCTCCTATATCCAAAAGATCGTTATCATATAATACTTTTCTATGTAAACGCCTTCGATTAATTAGTAACGCATTTTTAAAGTTTTTATCTTCTAGTAAAAATGTGTTCTTATGCGGAGACAAAATAACTCGATTCAAATTACCCGACAAACGATAACTTTTACTTACTTCTAGATCTTCTAAAAATTCCAAGGATTGTGATTCTGACTTAAGCGGTGTAAAATAATGATTATTTTTAAGGTTAATTATTTTGAAACCTGGTTCTGTAAAAATTTGTGGCTTTGGTTTCATGATATACCACAAAATATACAAAGTTAATATGATCCCGCAAAAAATTAGCAAAAGTTCATAAAAAGACAAAATATATAATTCATTGTTACTGAATAAAGGTTTTGTGGGGAAATAATCGAATTGAAATGTAGCATATTTACCTAAACTAGAAACTTCGGCTTCGTTAGAAAGTTCCTTGGCTAGTAAAACGCATGAATTAAAAAAAAATATAAACACCAGGCATACGCTATTTGCGAACGCACAAAAATACTTATTTATACTGGAGATCATTAGATTTCATAGTACTGCAATAAAGCTGTACCTATTTTTATAATATCTCCTTTTTTTATAGATTGTTGATGATCGATCGAACGGTAGTTAACCAGAACTTCATTATCAGTATATAAATTTTCGATAAATACTTCTTTATCATTTTTCCAAATGAAAGCATGTCGATTACATACTTCTGCATAATCATTTAGTATAAAATCGTTTTGGAAATTATATCCCATGTAAAAATTGTTCTGATCAAGTAGAAACATTTGTCCTTCCTGCGGTCCTGACAAAACACGAAATGCGGAAGAAGTAACTCGATTTTCATTGATACCTATAAGAAAAGAGATGCTAAAACCGACAAGTATGAGACCAAAGAGGTGATCTGGTCCACTTATCTGATACAGCAATAATAATTCAAAAATTCCACCACCAATTAATCCTCCTATTCCACCACTAATTACTCTAGGTAATATAAAACCAGAATGAAGGCGAAATATCTCGGTGGATACAACAATTAAAAACCCTAAAATAGTCCAACTTGTCATACGACATAATAAAGGTTCTATATGCAAGGTTTGCATAAAATAACCAAAAGCAAAACTTAATAGTCCTATGATGGCACCAAAAAAAGCACCCAAAAACATTTTAGATAAAACTAGTACCAATTTATGATGGTACCAAAGAGAAGCTCTCGCATGCAGAACCATTCCCAATCCAAATCCAACAAAAGATCCTTCTAAAAAAAAATCACTCAGCGAAACATTGTCCGTCAAATGGATATTGGCATCAAAGAGAGCATCAAACGCATTAAAACCACTCTGGACTAAAGCCCAACTACTGACTCCTGCTAATAATCCTAAAGCTGAAAAATAAAAGTTGCGCATTGATTTCATAAAAAACCTAAAATTAATTTTATCTCTAAAAATTTAATCAGAGAAAAAAGCAAACCTTTATAGATAATAAAATTGTTGTCATTAGTTGGTGGGTAAAAAACTCAATGGTTTGCCATATTTAAAAAATTCTTTAAAATTACCTTCTCACTATACAACTTTTTGACTACTCTTTGAGAGGATAATAAGAACACAATACAACCACAAGTTTTTTATTGTCGAGGTCTATTAGAACCCCTTCTCCTAAGAAAAGTAGGGATGTCTAAATTTTGAAAAAAAGCGGGATTTTCAGTTTGATTTGCCCAGTCAGGAATTAATGGACTGGTCTCAACGGTATTTTCCTCGGACTTACTTTCTTCACTCTGAAAAGATTCATCAAAGGTATTTGAATCTGAATCTGAATCTGAATCTGAATCTGAATCTGAATCTGAATCTGAATTTGAATTTGAATCTGAATTTGAATCTGAATTTGAATCTGGATTTGGATTTAGATTATCATTCTCTTCTACACTTAATTCTGTTTTCTCTGTATCTAAATTATCAATGTCGTAATTTTCAGCGTCAATCAAACCGGAAGAATAAATATCAATTGGCAAATCTTCAAATGCTGCATTTTCTCCTTCAACATGTTTCCAATCAGAATTATTTGAATCTAATTTTGAATTAAGATCATCTTTATTTGATTTTGTCACAATTTCAGATCCCTCATTACTAGTTTCTTCTTCCGAAGTTTCTATTTTTTCATTATCTTTTAAGTTATCTTCATTCTTATCTAAAACATTTTGTGTAGTCTGAAAATTTTCAATTTGACTGTTTTTTTCATTACCTATCTTATCAATATGATGAAAATAGAACACAAAAAAATTGAAAATTTGATGATTCTTGGAGGTGGTTTAGTAGGAGGTAGAGTTGCGGAAT
>CACIWU010000060.1 GCA_902590435.1 uncultured SAR324 cluster bacterium
ATGAAAAAAGTTTATAAAATAGTTACTTTTCAAGATTTGATCTTTAAAGTAAACAGAGGCATAATCAATAATCAAATGAAATAAGAAAGTGAGGTTAGATGAGTGTTGGTAAACTGACGGGCCCAAAAAAAGCTGCAATTCTTTTGCTTGCTCTTGGTGAAGATGCGGCTGCAGATGTTATGAAAAATTTAGAGGAATCAGAAATTCAGCAAGTTGGGTACTACATGAGTCGATTCACTGACGTTGCACCGGAAGAGTTAGATCTTGTTCTAGAAGAGTTTTACCGAAACTCTGTTATGGCAGAAGATGGAGTAAGCATTAGTTCATCTCCTGATTTTGTTAAAAATGCTCTAACAAAAGCTTTGGGGTCCGATAGAGCTAAAGAATTAAGTGATAATTTAAGGGCGGGAGAAGATGAAGCCGGCCTTGAAGCATTGCGTTATGCCGAACCAATAATGATTTCAAATTATATTCGAAATGAGCATCCGCAAACCATAGCACTTATTCTATCATATTTAAAGAATGTAGAGCAATCTGCTACTGTCCTAAGAGATTTACCAGAAAGTATTCAAGCTGATGTTTTGTATAGAATGGCAGTTATAGAAAGTATACCTCCTGGTGTAGTAGCAGAAATGAATGAAGTTCTTACTGAAGAAATGAAAACTGCTGGGAGTATGACAACAAGTGTTGGGGGAGTTGAGCCTGTAGCAGAAATATTAAATTCTGTGGACAAGGCAACTGAAACTAGAATACTTTCTAGTATAGAGGAATCGAATCCAGATCTAGCAGAACAAATTCGAGAATTGATGTTCACTTTTGAAGATATGGCCTTGATAGATGCTAAACAAATGCAAATTGTAATGAAAGACGTTGATCAGGCTGATATGGTTTTAGCATTAAAAACGGCAAGTGATGCAGTCAAGGAACTTATTTTTAGTAGCATGTCTTCTAGAGCTGCTGAGATGGTTCGAGATGATTTGGAGAATCTAGGGCCAGCGAAATTATCAGATGTAGAAGCAGCACAGCAAAAAATAATTAAGGTTGTTAAAAAGCTTGAGGAGGAAGGAACGATAGTTATAGCAGGTGCTGGAGGAGGAGATGTTGTTTGATAAGTGAATCATCTTAATTATTAAACTAAATTTTCTTATCTATTTTTAAAATATTATTTATTAATCTGTTTAAATTAGCTTTCAAAAAAAAATAATTTTTGTAAATCTTTAGGTTTATAAATGATGTTAATCTTTGTAATCTCAATATCTTTAATCAGATTTTAATTTTCTAATAATACTAACAACTATTACAATTTTTGAAATAATGCCTAAAACAATGTTTGAAAAAATTTGGGATTCTCATCTTGTTATTGAGAAAGATGGAAATTCGATTGTTTATATTGATCGTCATTTGGTTCATGAAGTTACCTCTCCTCAGGCTTTTGAAGGACTTCGTTTATCTGGGCGTAAAGTGATGCATCCAGAGTTAACATTTGCTGTCCCGGACCACAATATTCCTACAATAGATCAGAACAAACCTATTAATGATCCAATTTCCGCTCTTCAAGTTGAAACTTTACGAAAAAACTGTAGAGATTTTGAAATAACACTTTTTGATTTGGGAGATGATCGTTCAGGTATAGTCCATGTGATGGGTCCCGAGCAAGGACTTACTATTCCTGGTTCAACTATTGTTTGTGGAGATTCTCATACAGCAACACACGGAGCTTTTGGATCTTTGGCTTTCGGCATTGGTACATCAGAGGTTGAACATGTACTTGCGACTCAAACTCTTCAGCAAAAAAAACCTAAAACTATGTTGATAGAAGTAAATGGTTTTTTGTCTCATGATGTTACTCCTAAAGATATAATTCTCGCTATAATAGGGAAAATTGGAACCTCCGGTGGAAGGGGATACGTAATAGAATATTCAGGAGAAGCAATAGAATCGATGTCCATGGAAGGTCGTATGACATTGTGTAATATGACAATCGAAGCTGGAGCAAGGGCAGGTATGATTGCTCCAGATGAAAAAACATTTGAATATCTTAAGAATAGGCCTTTTGCACCGAAAGGAGAATCATTTAGAAAAGCTTTGATTTCATGGAAACAACTATCTTCTGATAATGATGCTAAATTTGATAATACAGTTAAATTAAATGCAGTAGATGTTTTGCCACAAGTAACATGGGGAACAAATCCAGGAATGGTTACTGATATTAATGGGAGAGTTCCAGACCCTTCAAATATTGTGAATTCAATAGAACGTAGTTCAGTTGAAAAAGCATTGAAATATATGGGGTTAAAGCCAAATGTGCCAATTAAGGAAATAAAAATTGATCGTGTATTTATAGGCTCTTGTACAAATTCACGTATTGAAGATTTACGTTCTGTAGCAGAATATGTAAAGGGCAAAAGAGTATCTAAGGATGTTTTAGCAATGATAGTACCAGGTAGTGGAATAATAAAACGTCAAGCAGAAGATGAAGGTTTGGATAAAATTTTTATTTCTGCTGGATTTGATTGGCGACAGCCAGGGTGTTCTATGTGTTTAGCTATGAATGATGATGTACTAAATCCAGGTGAACGCTGCGCTTCTACAAGTAATCGTAACTTTGAGGGACGTCAAGGGAAAGGTAGTAGGACACATCTTGTTAGCCCTCTGATGGCAGCAGCAGCAGCAATTGCGGGACATTTTGTTGATCCACGATTAAATTAAAATATTTTAAAAAAGTAAGTTTAAAATGGAATCATTTAAAATTTTAAAAGGAAAGACGGCACCCCTTGATATGATTGATGTGGATACAGATCAAATTATTCCAAAACAATTCCTTAAAAAAATAGAAAGAACGGGTTTTGGAGTACATCTTTTCCATGATTGGCGTTATCTTGACGATGAAGGGGATATTTTGAACCAAGATTTTGTATTAAACTCACCTCGCTATAAAGGGGCAAAAATATTAGTAACTGGGGAAAATTTTGGATGTGGATCAAGCAGAGAGCATGCTCCTTGGGCATTATTTGATTATGGTTTCAAATGTATTATATCTCCTAGTTTTGCAGATATATTTTTTAATAATTGTAGGAAAAATGGTATTTTGGCTGTAGTACTAAAAAAAGAAGAAGTAGAGTATTTATTTGATGAAATAGAATCAAATGAAGGTTATCAATTGACAGTTGATTTACCTAAACAAGTTGTAAGTACTCCAAATGGTAAAAATTTTTCTTTTGAGGTTGATAGTTTTGCTAAAAATTGCTTGCTAAAAGGTCTAGACGATATTGGATGGACCTTACAATACAAGGAAAAGATTAAAGATTTTGAAAAAAAAGTTGTAACCCAAAAACCATGGTTATTTCTTGAAAAGTAATAAAATAAAGTTGAAAAAATTATGCTTGTTATACGAATTTTTACTCAGTTAATTATTTTTTCACTCTTATTAGGTGCTTGTGCGAGATCAGAATTAATTAGAATAAGGATGCTTTCACCTGTAAGCGAGACAAAGAAAGATTATACAGTTTTCAAAGAAAGGAGCTTATCATCAAATTCGAAAAAAGATACAATTGCTGATCCTAAAACAAGTGGTGGTAGTTTGTATTTTTTGCTAAAAAGTTTTGGTATAGGTTACTCAACAATAACCACAAAAATTGAAAAGCAAGTTATTAAGTCGTCAGATTCGTCTTTGCTTTTAAATGAAGAAACAATTCTGAAAACTAATTTTGCGGATGTGGTTTTTGGAATTGGCGAAAATTATACCTTTATGTGGGGTGCTGGGATACCAGTTGGAGGAGATTTAAAGTCAGAGCTTAAATATGGTTACTCAGGAGCAACTAATGAAACTATTGAGAGTGAAAAAATTTCAGGTCATTCTGCTTTTTTTGTTTTAGGCCATCATGGTTTTGGTTTTGAAACTTTATTAGGATACAGAACAAATTTTATAAAGGTCGCATTAAAAGATAGTGATAGCTCAGCAAAAACTCTTAAGAATTCTAATAAAATAAGCTATGAAAATAATGGACTTTTTATCACAACAAATCAGGTTCAACTCGGCATCGGATTTACTTTCTAAAATTAACAAAATCAGAAAATTTTTCGAGTCTTTGTTCTATGAACATAATTTTGAAAGTACTTGGAAATAATTAGGAAAAGTTTTTCTTACACAATTTGGTTTATTTATAGTAATTGGAGAATCCCCGCATGCCGCTAGTGAAAAAGCCATCGCCATTCTGTGATCATCGTAAGTTTCAATCGAGACTTCTTTAATTTTTTTTGGAGGTTTAATTACCAGATAGTCATCCCCTTTTTCAACAGTTGCTCCAAGTTTTTGTAATTCCTTAAAGACAGCATCTAACCTTTCTGTTTCTTTAAATCGCCAATTATATATGTTCCTTATAGTTGTTTCCCCAGATGCAAAAAGAGCAGTCACAGCTAAAGTCATTGCAGCATCAGGCATCGTATTCATGTCAACATCAATACCTTTTAAAGATGATCCAGTAAGAGTAATTTTTTGTTTATCCCATTTAACTTTTGCTCCCATTTGTTCTAAAATATCTGCAAAACGTACATCTCCTTGAATACTCTCATTTCCACAACCTATAACTGTTATGGTCCCTTTGGTTATTGCAGCTCCAGCTAAAAAATATGATGCAGAAGAGGCATCGCCTTCAACAAAAATATTCCCAGGTGAAATGTATTTTTGTTTTGGTATGTTGAAAATTTTATAGTTTTCATGCCTTACAGAAACTCCAAAACGTTTCATCAAATTAATCGTAATATCAACGTACGGTATAGAAACAAGTTTATCAATTATTTCAATTTTAACTTCTTTTTTTGCATAAGGTGCGACCAAAAGAATGGAAGTCAAATATTGACTACTTATCGCACCGCTTAGTCTGGTTAATCCTCCATATAATCCATCAGCTTTAACTTTTAATGGAGGGCAATCATTTCCTTTAATACAATTTAAATTTGCTCCAAGTTGCCTAAGTCCCTCTACTAAATCAATGATGGGACGTTTTCTCATCCGAGGGATGCCATCCAGAACAAAATCACCTTGTCCCAAAGTTAATGCTGCAGTTAAAGGCCTTATGGCTGTTCCAGCATTTCCTAACATCAAATTCGCTTTTTTTACCGGAATTTTGCCTGAAGTCCCTGACACTGATATAGAATTATTATGACGATCTTCATCAAGTTTAATTCTAAGTGATTTCATACCTTCTAACATATATCGAATATCGTCGCTATCAAGCAGATTTTGTATTTCAGTTTTTCCTTTAGCTAACATACTCAGAAGTAAAATTCTGTTGGAGATACTTTTAGACCCAGGCAAAGTAACATTCCCTGAAAATTTTTTTATCGGAGATAAGGTTAATTTATCATTGGTATTCATTTTATTACTCTAATTTTTCTTTCAAGAAAAAATTCGGCTGCTTTATATGAACTTCTAACTAGTGGCCCTGAAGCTACATATTCAAAACCCATTTTTTTACCAATGCGAGAAAATTCTGTAAATTCATCTGGATGTATAAACTTTTCAACTTTTAATTGTTTTTTGGTAGGTTGTAAATATTGGCCTATTGTTAAAAAATCAACACCAACGTTTCTTAAATCAACCATGGTTTCAATTGTTTCCTCATGGGTTTCACCTAATCCCAACATCAAGGAGGATTTGGTATGAATTTCTGGACATTTATTCTTAAGATAATTCAAAACTTCTAAAGATTGATCATAACTGGCTCGAGAATCTCTAACCTTAAGAGAAAGCCTTCTAACGGTTTCAACGTTATGTGAGAACACAGAAGGTTTAGAATTTATTACTTTTTGAATCAGTTCTTTTTTTCCTTGAAAATCTGGCATCAAAATCTCAATTAATATTTTTGGACAGGTTTTTTTTGTATATCTGATACAGCGTGCAATGTGAGAAGCTCCTTGATCAGGAAGATCATCTCTATCCACAGTTGTCAAAACTACATATTTTAGATTCATTTTTTTGACTGTTTCGGCTATGTTTTTCGGTTCGTTAGAGTTAAGAATTCTTGGATTTTTACCAGAACTGACAGAACAAAATCGACACCCTCGAGTACAGATATCTCCCATCATCATGAAAGTTGCTGTTCCTCCGTTCCAGCAATCTCCTATATTTGGACAATTTGCTTCTTCACAAACAGTACTCAATTTTAGTCTTGAAACACTTTTCTTTATTTTCGAAAAATTACTCCCTCCAGGTATAGGAACTTTTAACCAGTGTGGCTTCCTTTTATATAAATTAG
>CACIWU010000061.1 GCA_902590435.1 uncultured SAR324 cluster bacterium
GTTAAAAGGTCTTTTTATGAATAGAAGATTAGCTCTAGTCTGGCATTGAATTTGTATTACAAAATGGACATCAAAATCTAATAGAACATTCTTATTTTTATAAAAATAATGAAGCTTTTAACTCCTTTGCTTGTAAGAACCGGGATTTTACATTTTATATTGATAGTTGTATTTTCTACTCCTTCTTGGGGTGTTCGTGTAAAGGATGTGGCCGCATTAAGAGGGGCGCGAGACAATGAATTGATAGGATTTGGAATTGTAGTTGGCCTTGATGGAACTGGAGATTCTCAGGAAAGTCTACTTTCCAGAAAACCTATTATAAATGCTTTGGAAAGAATTGGTATAAGTCTAAAAAGTCCTGATATCTTGGGGCGAAGTATTGCATCAGTATGGCTTACTGCAACATTGCCGCCTTTTGCAAAGTCTGGTCAACGTATAGATATTACTGTCGCGACTATTGGTGATGCTATTTCTCTTCGTGGAGGGATATTGATTATGGCTCCTTTGAGAGGCCCAGATAGATTGGTTTATGCTTTAGGTCAGGGGCCAATTGCGGGAATACCTAAAGGAGTTAGTAGAGCTGATGCTATCCCTGAGGAAGAATTAGAAAAATTACCGATTGGCTCAAGGATGGTTGCATCAGTTGGTCAAGTAATAGGCGGGGCGATTGTTGAAAGAGAGATTTCTTTGAAACTTAACAGTAGGGCAAGATTGTATATGAATCTAAATTCCCCAGATTTTACAACTGCCTTTCGTTTGGCTAAATTGATTAACCAGAACTTAGGATTCCGGAGTGCTAGAGCTCAAGATGCAGGTACAGTAGAAGTTTCTGTCCCAGATAGTTATTTGGGAAACACGGTAGAGTTAGTGTCATTTATTGAAAATCTTGAAATATCTCCTGATCATACCGCAAAAGTTGTACTTGATGAGCGATCTGGAACTGTAGTAATGGGTGGTAGTGTAAGAATTTCTCCAATAGCTATTTCCCAAAATGGTTTAAATATTCAGGTCAAAAGACCTACTGGAATAGAAGAAGATGCACAACAAAATTTGAAAGAAGATGAAATTATAGATGCGAATGTTTTTATGTTAAAAGGAGGGGCGGACTTGAAAGAAATTGTAAATGGTTTTAATAAAATAGGTGCATCAAGTAAGGATTTGATAGATGTTTTAAAGGCAGTAAAAACTGCCGGTGCTCTTCATGCAGAACTTGTTATTAGGTAAATAGCTAAATGAAAATATCTTTGGATACGATAAAAATTCAAATTAATCAACTGGAAAAAATTCCTCAACCTAAGAACATTTCTGAGGAAACAAAGTTGCGCAAAGCCGCAAATGATTTTGAAGCTATTTTTATACAACAGATGTATAAAACTATGAGAAAAACGTCTTTGGAATCCAATTTCATTCAAAAGTCTGAAGGTGAAAAATATTTTCGTTCTATGTTGGACGAGCATTATGCCCAACTTACTGCTAAATCTGGCAGTTTGGGACTTGGAGAGATGATATATAATCAATTGATATCGAACAAGAGTAAAAAATAGAAAAAAACATTAAAGTTTTTTTTTAGGTTGCCGATGAGCGCAATAAGGTGTTTTTGTTATTAATTAGGATAAAACGAGATATTCTTGATTTTTTATGAAAACATTTTTTATGTTATGGACTGTATGAGTAATTAATATGTTTTACCGGAGTTACAAGACTATTTCTCCAGGTAGTATTTTTTGCTTTTCCTATATTTACTATTATACTTTTAAGTATATTATTTATTTTTATCGAGTTGAAGATTTATTTGTTTGAATTATATTTAATTGTGTAATTAAGGAGTAAAAAATTTTAATTTATAGGTTTTTATGAAAATTAACGGACAACAACCTCCTGAATTCCAAGGTGTTAAAGGAGGGAATGCTAAAGAGAATCAAAAAAACACAGATCTTTCTGGAAGTATTTCGGGATCTGCGGAACCTTCGATTAAGACTTCTAATTTTGTAATGAACAAAATAAAGGGTCAAATTTCAAGTGAACCAGAAATACGTGAAGAAAAAGTAGCAGAGCTAAAAGCAAAGATAAAGAGCGGTGAATTTAAAGTGGATTCGCAAACTCTAGCTAAGACAATGTTAGAGGAGGCTCTCAAAGAAGACATGGTCTAAAGTATCTATTTTCAAATAATATATAGTTTACTAAACTCTGTCGATTAAAAAAATTTTTGTATGAATGGATTGCTGAAAGTCTTACAAAAAGAAGTAAAGTTGCACGAGAATTTGATTTTTCTTTTACAAAAGGAATCTGAAGGCTTTGGTAGTCTTCGTGGTTCGGAGTTGTTAAAACTTCAGGGAGAGAAGTCTCGTTGCGTTCGTACCTCAGCTAGACTTGAGAAAGAAAGAATCGAACTAGTTGAAAAAATTGCTCATTCTTGGGGAATTAAATCGGAGGAGTTAACATTGAGTGTTATTATCTCTAAAACAACTGAAGAATATTCTAAGCCTCTACAGAAATGTTTTGATCAATTGAAAAAATTGATCAAAGAAATTGGTCAAATTGCGGACAAAAATTCTATTCAGGCATCAGGTCGATTAAAGTCGATTAAGTCTTCTATTCAGTTTATGAGCAAAATTCAAACTGGTCCTCCAACTTATTCCGATGCAGGAAAAATTCAAAAAGGGACGAGTAAAATTTCACGCAGAGAAGCTTGATTCTAATTTTTCAATATTGTTAAGTAAACATAAACTTTAAATTTTTTACCATGCCTACGCTCAATAGTTCCCTAAATCTAGGGCAGCGTGCCCTGAGTTTAAATCAGCGTGCAATGCAAACAGTTGGGCATAATATCGCCAATCAAGAGACTGAAGGCTTCTCTCGCCAAAAAGTATATTCTGGGACTTCTGCTCCAGATCCTACAGGTGTAGGTGGAGGAGCTGATGCACAACCCACTTCTAGAGTTTATGACAAATTCATTCAGAAAAAAATACTTCAAGAAAATCCAAGATCTGGAATGTTTAAAACTCGAGGAGAATTTTTGCAGAAAATAGAGATTATTTTCAGCGAAACAGAGGGTAATGGCTTGCACAGAGCCCTAAATGAGTTTTGGAACTCATGGAGTCAACTTTCAAATCAACCAGAATCTGAACCAGCAAGAATCCAGGTCAGTGAAAAAAGTGATGTTTTGACAGATAGGTTGCGTAATATGCATTCACAACTTACTGGACTTCGAAATGAGATAAATGGACGACTTTTAGCTACTGTAAATAGAGTGAATGAATTGGGGAAGAAAATTGCTGAGTTGAATCGTCAAATTAATTCATTTGAATCGGGGCAGAGAGTGGCTAATGATATGCGAGATGCAAGAAATAAAGCAATTGAAGAGTTATCTGATTTAGTGGATGTTAATTCCTTTGAAGATCCTAATGGACGTACTACTGTAATTATTGGTAGAGATTGGACTTTAGTTGAGGGGAATAACCACTATGGTTTAGAGGGAAAAATGAAAGGAGGCGAATTAGCGATGCTCAGAATAGATGGAGTTACAACTAATGATTATCGTCGCGATTTAACGAGAACCTTTCGAGAAGGAGAAATGAGTGAAATGTTGAGAATGCGTGATAGTATTATTGTAGATTATCAGAATAACCTTGACGAAATTGCCCTAAATCTTGCTGAAAGAGTTAATAAAATTCATTCACAAGGTACTGGAATAAACTCCGCTAAAGAAATGGTTAAAAGTAGTCGAGGACTACATTCTTCTGTATTAAAACAACCTCTACCTTTTTTAAAGGATGGTATTTTTCAACTCCATTTAGTAGATCCTTACAATGAGATTTTGGAAACTTATGAAATTGAAGTGGAAGCTGGTAAAGATAGTCTACCATCAATAGTCAGACGCTTAAATCAAACTATTGATGAACCAGGATTATTGCATGTATCTATAGAATCAGACGGATCGATGGTTTTGCAAAGTGGGCCAAACTATAAATTTATATTTGGAGAAGATCATTCTAACATAACTCAGGTTATGGGGTTAAATAGTTTTTTTGATACTTTGAAAGGTGCTGAAGATATTAAACTAAGCGAACAAATTGTTGAGAATCCGAATAATATTTCTACTGGTAAAGATCTAATTCCTGGAGATAATCGTATTGCAATAGAAATTTCTCAACTTCAAACACTACCTACTATGAGGGATGAAAGTATGACTTTTGATGAGTATTACAACGGAGTTCTTACAGGTATGGGTCTAAAAATACAAAGAAATCAAACCGAACAAGCTCATCAAGAAAGCATGGTTAAGCAATTTAAGGAAATCAGAAGTTCAATAAGTTCCGTAAATATGGATGAAGAATTAACAGATATGATGCAATACCAAAAAGCGTATGAAGCTTCAGCTCGGTTTATTAATACTGTGGATAGAATGATGGAAACAGTTATTAACATGTAATTTTAAGTTTTTTAATGAGGAATAATTTCAAACTAAATTTGAAGAAAATATAATCTGAATTAAGGGTTTACTAAATGAGAGTAACTGAGGTTACAAAGCGTGATCACGTTGTTGACAACATACAAAAATCTTCAGGGAAGCTTCAGGATATTCAAATCCAAATGGCATCGGGACGGCGATTGAACAAAACGTCTGATGACCCACTAGGTGCAGCTAGGTCTCAAGATATAGTTACAACTATTTCTTCTCAACAACAACTGCTTCAAAATATAGAAGAAAATATTACTTGGTTACAACGTACCGAAAATGAAATAAATAGTATCAACGACTTACTAGGGCAAATACGTACATTAGCAATTTCGCAGGCAGGAAGTGATTCTAATGAAGAATCTAGACTGATGGTATCTAGAGAATTCGCCGCTGCTAGAAGAAACTTATTTGATATTGGAAATTCACGTGAAGGTAAGCTTTATTTATTTTCTGGTATCAAAAGTCTAACCCCAGCTCTTAAAAAAAATGGTATTTTTCAACCTGCTAAAGTTGAAAAAAATGGGATTTCTCAAAAAGACATTCGAGAAATTCTAGATGTGAATCAGTTTCGTGCACAATTCGAAGGTTTTTCCACTAACAAATACCGAATTTCGGTTACAAAAGCAGGGATTTGGGGACAGGCAAGAATCAAAATCTCTGATGACGATGGGCGAACATGGAGTAAAGAACAAGTTTTGCGGCCTCATACACCTGTTTTTAATCCTGATGGAAAAATTAATGACCAAGTAGTGTTAAAATTTTCTGATCAAGAAGGAAGATTGGGTAATGTTTTACCAGAGCAATTTGATTTTAATTCAGAAAATTCTGTAGAATTTGATATTGATTCAATTGGAATATTTTTCCCAAAAGGCATTGAATTTTTGTATTACCCCAATCCAGAGGTGACTTACAGTGGATCTGTGGTCAAAAAAGAAGCTATAATTTCAAATGGTTTGTCTATTCCTGTAAATATAACCGCAAAAGAATTGTTTTTAGATGAAGGGAAAGATGGGGTTGATATCTTCTCTTTATTGAGTGCAATGGAGAGAGCACTTATTGAAAATGATGGCATTGCGATTGCACAACGTATAGGCGAGATAGATTTAGCTCAAAATCAAGTTCTAAAACAGCAAGCAGATGTTGGAAATATTGTACGCGAGTTATATGCAACTCAGTCAAAATTGGAAGACCAAAAGTTTGAAAAGGAGAGTGAACTTTCCGATATTCAAGATTTAGATATTGCAGAGGCAACAGTTGACTTGAAAGTTGCAGAGGCAAATAACAGACTTTCATTGAATACTGGGGCGCGATTAATTCAGCCTTCGCTATCTGATTTTATTAGGTAAAATATAGAGAGTGATCAAATGTTTTTTATTTCATTAAAATTTTAAAAAATTATTGATAAGGTAGGATACCATGCTAATACTGACAAGGAAGTCGGGAGAAAGCATAACCATTGGTGATGATGTTAAAATCACGGTTGTTGAGATAAAAGGTAAACAAGTTAGAGTCGGGATTGATGCGCCTAGGAGTTATATCATACACCGAGAAGAAGTTTATATTTCCATCCAGGAAGAAAATAGGCGGGCAGCAAAAGAGTCGCCGCTTTCCTTAAAAGGCCTAAAACATTTGATAGGTAAACTCTAAAAAAAAAAAATTATGCTCATACAGACCTCTCGTTTTGGAGAAATTGAAATTCAAGAAAATCAGATCATAACAATACCTTCAGGTTTGATTGGTTTTTCGGAGGATCGTCGTTTCGTTGTTAGGGAGGATGAAGCAGCTA
>CACIWU010000062.1 GCA_902590435.1 uncultured SAR324 cluster bacterium
GAAAAATATAATAAAACAGGATCTTAACCCAAGAATGTTTAATGCTAGAGAGAAACATTAAATTTGTCAACAATTTTGTTTGAGTTAATTTCTAAAAACTTGATTCAGAAAGTCAGAGAAATCAAAATTATAATTTATTTGGTGAATTATTTTAAAATTATCTTTTATTTATTTTTAAAACTAACCATATATAAAATTTTTATTTCATTGAAGTGGTCCACTTCAAAAAGATTGTATGATTAATTTTTTTATTAAAGATCAAGACAATGCAGGTGGATTTGTTTTTGGATCTCCTTTTTTGAAACGTAGTAATTGTTTGCGTAAATATGGCTGACGATTAATAGGATAATTTACATCACTGGATGCTTTTCTTATAATTTGGATCGCTTTTTTAATTTTACCTAATTGAAAATATGCCTCAGCCAATGTATCTAGATTGTCGATAGTTGGGAAAATTTCTACAGACTTTTTAGCCAATTCAAGTCCTTTGTTAATATTTCTTAACTTTTTATCCTTAGCCGTCAGCAAGAGCCAGGCAAGGTTGTTTAATATTAAGTCGTTATCAGGTCTACCAGCGATAATATTTTCATAAATATCTATTGTTGTAGCTTCGTTTCCTAATAATATTTGGACATTGGCTAAACGAAAATTTATTTCAAAAGCTTCAGGATGTTTCTTTAAAAATTTGCTGTAATGATGAAGACTTTTTTTAGGTTTTTCTAACTTTTCATAAAGCCATCCTAATCTTGCATTAATCCAAGGGTTATTTGGAAGATTTGCAGCAACAAGTTCCAAATGCTTTACTGCGAGTTCAATGTTACCAAGTACTTCATGGAAATAACTCCATCTTTCATGAATCCATGGAGAAAGATGTTTTGATGTCATATCTAAAGGATTCAAAATAATTTCATCTGGTGAATTTTCAAATAAGTAGTGTAGATTTTTCAGTATTTGACGAGTGAATGGATCTGTTCTAATAGACTTAATTTCTTCCCAAGTTGTAAGAGGATTTTGATTTGCTAAGTTTTTTAAAACAGGTAAAACTATTTTAAGATCTTTACCAATCCAACGTTCTTGTTCAATTTGTGTTTGCAAAATAAAATGAAGATTCCAAGCTAACAAATTTCGAGTATTTTCGTATAAAGCTTTTTTAATGTTTATTCTTGCTAATTCAATTTTATTTAGCTTCCATTGTATAAAGGCCATATTTGTTAGTATAAGGGAGTTTTTAGGTTTCAATGTTATCATCTTTTGGGAAATATCTTCTGCCTCTTTCCAGCGTTTTTGAGTTTTATACAATATAGCTAGAGTGTTTAAAATTAATAATGAATTATTACTCTGTTTTAGACTCTTTTTAAGAATTTCTTCGGCAATTGAATATTGCTGCTTTTCAATTTTTAGTTTAGATAACTTTAGTGATGCCCATTCTGAATTTGGTTTTTTCTTGAGAAACAATTTTAGTATTTGTTCTGCCAATTCGTTTTTTTTTGTCTGCAATAAAATACTAATTTTCTGGATTTGAGCCCATTCGAAATCTGGTGATACTTTGAGTGCTTTTTCAAAAAATTGTAAGGCTCTTTCATTTCTATTTAATTTATTTTCAAAAAATCCTATTTTAGCTAGTACGGTTGAATTATTAGGATCTAACTTTGTGAATTTATATAGAATATCTAACGCATTTGAGTATAGTCCATGAGATTCATAGTAATTAACAAGCTTTTCAATAATGGAAGTTTCAGAAGGAAAATGTTTCAATCCAAGCAATAGAATTTTTTCTCTTTTTTTAAACAAAAATTCATCCCAATACAATTTACTTAATCGGTTAACTATAAAAATGTTTATAGGTTCAATTTCTATCAATCTTTCATAATGATGGATAGCTTCTTTTTTCTTTCCTAGCATTTCCAAAGCAAATCCAATTTGGTGGAGAGCCCATTCGTTTTTTGGTTCGTTCTTTAATCCTTCTTTTAAATATGAAAGAGCCAAATTCCATTTATTTTGAGATATGTAGACAATAGCCAAACGAAAATTAGCCCAGGGATAGATAGGTTTAAGACTTAATGCCTTTTTTAAATGTTTTTCTGCAAGAGGATACTTTTTCTGAGACCAAGCCCAATTCCCAAAATGGGCATGTGCCCAAGAATTGTTTGGAAACAAATTGAGCATATGCAAAAGAGTTTCTCTCAAATATTTGGAAATTTTAATTGAATTTTCGCTAACCGATCCATCTATTCCTTTTTCCAGAAGGAGAGTCAGTCGGCGAAGATAACGTTGTGACTCCGGAGAAATCTCTAGGGCTTTTAACATTGCTAGTTTCGCCATATGGATGTTGTTTTTTCTCTCCCATAAAACAGAAATTCTTAGCCATAGATCATGATTGTTTGCATTGATTTCACTTGCAGAAATTAGTATGTTCAGGGCTTTATCAATTTTGCTTGGAGAATTTTTATCTGATGTGTTACTTAAGATTAAACCAATAAGATAAAGAGCGTCGTAAGAATCTGGTTTTATTTTAAGTGCCTTCTTAGCGTCAGCTAAAGCAAGATCTTTTTTATCCTTATTCCATCTCATTCTTGATCTATCAAGATAAAACAATGGATTTTTAGGAAATCTTGTAATTTGTTTTGCATAAAATATTTCAGATTCTTTTTGATTACCTATAATTTGTAAAAGACTACCCTCCAATCGTGCAAGAGTTATGGAATCAGTTATATTTTTCTGCCCCAAGCGTAAAACAGAAAGTGTTTCTGAATAGCGATGCTTTTTTTCTAAATGTTGTGCTAATCTTACATAACCTAATTCATGTTTAGGATTAATCCTAATTGCATTTTTAAATCTTTTTTCTTTAAAATCTGTATTATAACTCAAAAAAATTTGACAAGATGAAGAACAAAAAAATATTGCTGAAAAAAATATAATAAAAGTAAAATGTTTTATAATATCAATTTTCATTATTTAAAATTCAGTTCTTGGTAAGGTGTACCCATTTCTCTGAGCATTGGTTCCATTCCAAAATTTAACCCTTTTATTTTTTCTATCACAGCGATTAGAATTTCTGAAGTAAATATTCCTTCGGGATAAACCAATAACAGAGGATAATATTCTGTTTTTCCAAACTTTATTTTGGTATTTATATTTAGCTCAAGGATTTGGATTAGGTATTTTAAAATTTTTGGATCTTCACCTTCAATCTGTTTTAATAATCCATCTAGAAACAACGTGTAAGATCTATTTTCAAATAAATTATAATATTCAATACGATTTTTATAACAATAGAAATAAATTGGTTTTACATATGCTGGAGCTCCAATCCATTCAAATTTTATTTGTTTTGATTTTGATATATAATCATTATGATATGGTACTACAAGTAAAAAACTAATGGAAAGGAATGCCAAAATTCCCATTGTACAAAGTAGAACACTAAGAAATGGAAAAAGTGTTACATTTGTTGTTTGAAATTTAAACCTCATAAACTTGGTATATGAACTAAAGAGATTGGATTATAGTCGGTTATTTACAGAGAATCATATAGGGATATTATTTCTTCTCTTCAATTTTTTTTTTACTAAATTCTCCTTCTTTTGATGTAATAATAGTTTCACCAAATTTTTGGAACAACGGTTGTAATCCCTCAACTTGTGCTGCCAAACTTTTTGAATTTTGTTCTACAGATTCAAGCACGGGTGTAACTTGTTTTCTCCAATTCTCGGAAAATTCTGCCATTTTTTCCAAATGTTCATTTACATAATTATCAATTCTTTCATCTCCTTGGCGAACATGTAAGTTTGGTAGCAAGTCTTCTAAACAGTATTCTTCTATTCTAATTAACAAATCATCTTCTTTTTTTCGTAAAGATGATGATAGCATCATTATTGGAACTACTCCCACTAGTGCAATAAATGTAGTGCTGAAAGCTACAGACAAACCATTTGTTACTCCTCCTAGAGCAGAGCGCATATGTACTGATAAATCTTTAGTGTTAGCACTGCGAATAAAATCGGAAAATTCGCCTATTGATTGCCCAATTCCAAAAACAGTACCTATAAATCCTAGAATTGGAATTGCCCAAATAAAAACGTTTAAAAGAGCATATCCACTTTGCATCCTATTATGGTCTATTTCTGCTTGATAATTCAAAATAGATGTAATTTCTTCTTTTTTTGGAATTGCTTTAAGATGTCTTAATGTACGTCTAACTCTCCTAAAGATGATACTATCTTGAAATTTTTCAACTTTTTGATTTTGCAAAAATTCACTTATTTCTAAAATACGTTCATCTACTTCTTTAATATATATTCCATTTGACAAAGACTTGTGAAGTTTTTGATTCCGGAAAGATTCATATGCATGATGTTGCTGTCTTAATTTTATCCACTTGAAAAAAATTAGAAATAATGACCAAAGTACCAAGGCAAAAATAGTTTCAGCTATATGTCCAGAAAACAATTGATGTAGGTATTTACTTTGAATTATTGGCATAGGAAAAACTAAATAGAATAGCCCTGTTAAAAACAAAGATAATATCAATGCTTTAAAAGTAATTAGTGATTCCATGCTTGGCGTTTCAGCCAAATATGTTTTGCAATTTTGACAATATGCCGCAGTATCTTGATTAGACAATCCACATTTAAGACATTTCATTCGTTTACCTTTGTTTTAAAGATGTTTATATTTTTTTAATTTCTCACGCTTGACCACTCTTCACCATTTCCATATTATTAAGAATAACATATTAGATAAATATTTTCATTTTCAAATATAAAATGCCTGAACTCAACAATATAAAAAATTTTACGAGGAAAGAATTAATAGAATGGATAAATGATAAAACAAAATCGTTTTCTAAGAATCACGCATTTCGGGCAAATCAAATTTTTTTATGGCTTTATCAAAAAAAAGTAAATAGTTTTAGTGAAATGAAAAACATAGGTGATGGAATCAGAAAATTACTTGAGGAAAATTTTTGGATTAGTTCAATTAAAAAAATAGAGACAAAATGTTCTGAAGATGGTTCAAGGAAATATAGGTTGTTGCTTGAAGACGGTCATAGTATTGAGTCAGTCTTCATGCCTCATAAAAATCACAATACTTTGTGTATTTCCACTCAGGTAGGGTGTGGGATGGGTTGTGATTTTTGTATGACCGGGAAAATGGGATTGGTTAGAAATTTAGAAACTTATGAAATAATTGATCAAGTACTGACAATTCACAATGAACTTTCGGAAAAACAAAGATTGAGAAATATTGTTTTTATGGGAATGGGAGAACCATTTCATAATTACAAAAACCTAATGCAGTCATTAGAAATTTTAACTGATGAACATGGTTTAAATTTCTCTCAGCGCCGAATTACAGTATCTACTTCAGGATTGATACCAAAAATAAGGAGATTTGGGAATGAAAAAATAAAAACAAATCTTGCAATTTCTCTTAATGGTGCGAGAGATGAAGTACGATCAAAACTGATGCCTGTTAACAAGGTTTATAATTTGGAGGGGTTGATAAAAGTGTGTCGAAAATTTCCACTTAGTTCTCGAAGACGGATAACATTTGAATACATTCTGATTCGTGATCTTACAGATTCAATTGATGATGCAAAATGTTTGATACGATTACTTCAAGGACTGAAATTCAAAATTAATCTAATCCCATACAATTCTATTCCAGGAAGTAAATACAGATCTCCTACCAAAGAACAAGCACGAAAATTTCAAAAATATCTTCTAGATCATAGAATAGTAGCACCACTACGAATTTCTAAAGGACAGGATATACAGGGAGCCTGTGGTCAATTAGTAGTGAAAAATTCTTTTGGAAATTAGTAACTTTTTAAACTAGTGATAATTGATTTAACTGTTTAAACGAAACCATTTAATATTTATGTTTTCTTAAAAGTATTTTATTAGGAATTGAAATATGAT
>CACIWU010000063.1 GCA_902590435.1 uncultured SAR324 cluster bacterium
TTACCCAAATTTGAAAGGAATTACACCAGATAAGACAAATTTCTCTAGAATTGATCAGAATTATCTTAGAATCCAAATTACTGCAGAAGATGCTCCTCTTGTTTATTACAAAATAGTAACAGCTTTTAACAATTTTGGAGTCCAAATACAACAAGCAGTTATTACTACAATAGGGCATCAAGTAATTGATACAATTTATATTACTTCCAAAGATAATGAAAAATTGGAAAAATCAAATTTTGAGGAATCTCTTAAGCAGTCTCTAATGAGCCCTTCTGAAATATAATTAAAGACATATTTATGGATTATAAATAGTTTGACATTGGTCAATGCTATGATATTTTAATTTTTTAATGTATCCAGATGACACTAAGGGATCTGGCCCTTTGAAGTGTCGAGCATCCTTTTTCAGCATAGAGGTGCTAATGCCAGCTCGTTCACAAAACTATGAACGAGAATCGATACGACTCGATCGAGTAAAGTGCAGGTCCCATTTTGGTTGTGACTCACCTAATTGATTTTCGTAAATTTTTCATTTCTGGCAAAATCTATATACTGTGTTATTTTACACAAAACCGTTATCAAGTATTTGACTTTATTTTAAACGTTCCACATTATTGAAATTTTTTAGTATAATCTTGAAATGACACTTATTATAAACTCCGATTATCACGCCGTCCCCATCTTAGAGAAAAATAGTATTAGATGGATTCCTCATTCACAGGCGAAACGACAAGATATCCGTCCTCTAAGAATTGGCATTCTCAACATAATGCCACTTGGGGAGAAATATGAGTTTAACATACTTCATCCCTTAGGACTTTCAGTTTTACAATTAGAACCCATTTGGATTAGATTAGAATCTCACAACTACAAGACTTGGGAATCAAAACATTTAAACGAAATTTACGTTACTTATGAAAAAGCCAATTTGGATAGACCTCTTGATGGATTAATTTTAACAGGTGCTCCAGTAGAAACGATTCGTTTTGAAGATGTTCATTACTGGGAAGAAATAAGTTCAATATTGCGTGACGCAAAAAAAAATATACCAAGTACACTTGGACTATGTTGGGCTGGATTTGTAATGGCTTATTTAGAAGGAATAAACAAATTTAACTACAATCAAAAACTATTTGGCGTTTTTGAATTGAGAAATCTAGCTCCAAACCACCCAATTATTGGTGAATTAGATGATGTTTTTTTCTGTCCACAAAGTCGACATGCTGGAATTCCCGACGAAGCAATGGAAGAAGCGGAAAAAGATGGTAAGCTAAAATTGTTGGCTTATGGAAATGAGGCTGGATATTCTATTTTCTCCACAGCAGATGACCGTTTCATTGCTCATACAGGACATCCAGAATACAACGCTACCAGACTCGCAGATGAAGCCAAAAGAGATCATAATAACCCTGATGTACCTCCTCCAGTAAATTTTAATTTTAATAACCCTCTTAATCGCTGGCGTTCTCATAGAAACACTTTTTTTTCTCAGTGGGTCAGCTATTGCTATCTCAAAATAAGTACGCAAGATATGTCTGTTAAAGAAAATTTCAATCCCTGATCAAACTCTTTTGCATATAATCATTGTTTTAGCTTGCCCCTTAAAAAAACTGAAGTTAGATTTTAGTAGTTCCTTACAAAAATAAACAACTAAATTTAAAAAAATGAATGAGAAAAAAAAATAATGATAATCCAGTTGGATTAGAAAACTTGTTTTCAACTCAAGTAATTTTGTTAGCAATTTTTATTTTAGGACTCTATTGGGTTTTTTTTGGAGAAGACAATAATAAGGAATCTGCTAGATACAACTATTCTTCGCAAAATATTCCAATTGGTGTAAGTGACCAACTAAACACAGATGCTATAGAAAGATTCGGAATCGACCTTACTAAAAAACTAGATCCAAAATTAATTCCTGCAATCACATCTGAAGCTTTAAGAGAGACAAACCAAATGAAAGTTTCTGATGAAGATTTTCTACCTACTTTAGTTAGTTTAATTTCTAATAAAATTCGCGAAATTAGCACAATTGATCTAAATGAAGATGGAATTGCAGATCACATCTTGATAATTCCTCAAACTGATAAAGGAGATACTGATTTCCTTGCATTTTCTATTTTAGTCCCTGATCCCAGTAAAATTCAAATTTTACCTCCGGGATCTGATAAAGACTCTTGGAAAGATATAGCGAACAACAAGTCCATTGAAATTATGACTTCCTCAGTGATAAGAAGTTCAGAAGAACAACTTACAATGCAATCAACTCCCAACCCTCAAATGTATCAATCTTCTGGTACACCTTATCCGCCATACTATAGCAGTGGTTACAACATGGGTAGTCTATTTATGACTAGTATGATGATGTCAATGCTATTTAATCCTCCTTATATGTGGGGCGGAGGATTTGGTTATGGGTATGGTTATGGTGGGCCAATGGCAGTTAGTTCAATTCAAAATAGAAGAGGATCAAATGTTTCGAATTTGAAAAAAGCTTCTCCAGCTATGACGCCAGCAAAAACTGCTGGTGGGAAAAATATCTCATCAAACAAATTTCGTTCTACATCAAAAAAATCATTGAACAATATAAAAAGCACCAAATTCAGCGCTGCAAACAGGAGGATTTCAAATGGAGGATTTGGGAAAAAAAGCTATACATCTCAGAGGAATTCCAACTTTACCAAAAGAAGAAGTACTTTACCAAGGAGAAAATTTAGTTTTGGAGGAGGGCGCCGGAGAGGTGGTTTTGGATTTGGAGGTTTTGGAAGAAGAAGGAGATGAAATATTAAAAGAATTATTTTTTTTGAATTAATTAATATTTTAAGATTTATCGGAATACATGTTTTCCCACTCTAGAACACTTGTTTCATACGCATCTAAATCTCGATCATATTTTGATTTGTCGTTTAAACATCTAGATTTAGCTAAAGCATCATTACGCATTTCTCTCATCTGAGTATAATAGGTTTGATTTTCAAATAATTCCATCTGTTTTTCACGGTAAGGTGCGTGTAAACGTGCTTCTCCTTCAATTTTTAAATGACAACTTGCACAAAGAGGGATTAAATTTTCAATATCATTATTTTCTGGATTTTCATCTATATGATGAACCTGTAAAATCATTTTTTTATCCTTTATATTTCTACAGTTGTTTCCACATTTGGCACAAAAATAATTAAATAATTCTCTTATATAACGTGAGATTGTTTCCCATTCAGGATGATATCTTGAGTCATGAGCCATAAAAATAACTGTTTTATAGTATAAAGATTAATTAATGCTTTACGTTGAATTAGAATTTAGCTATACCTAGTTAGAGTTTTATAATAATATATAGTTATTTAAATCCACAAATTATTTAAAACAAGGTGAATATGTCTATCAGTCGTGAAGAACTAATTGATATTTTAACAGTTGTAAGTTTTTTGGTCCATTCTGAAAGGGAAATACATCAATCTGAAAAGAAAGTCCTCTTTGCTACCTTCAAGGCTGTTAGTATTACCCCAGAAGAACAAGAACGCATTAAATCAAATACTTCCCTCGAAGAAATGCTAAAAAATATAAAGTCTTCAGAAGCAAAACACGCACTAATAGAATTAATGGCTTTAGTTGCAGCTGCAGACGGTGTATTTGAAGAAGAAGAACGAGTTATCATTAAGAAAATTATGAAAAGAATAGATGTCGATGATGATCATCCATATTTTGATGACGATAACCTAGATGTCAAATCTGTTCGAGCAAATGTTGGAAAAATTTTAAACTCATTCAAAACTCTATCTTCATAATCCTACTAAAGACATAAATATCTCACCTCAAATATTGACTTTACTTGAGATGAAACATTTTGTAAATACCTCTTTATGATATTTTTTGAATGAATTAAAAATACTTTAAGGCAAGTAATTATATTTTAAAAATACTATTTGTTATTTAACTTTATTTGTAATCTTATTTATACCCTTGATTCGGATTCGAAATCCATCTGTAATTGCCCCACTACGGCTTCAGATGATTCTGTATATGAATCATCTAATGCTAGATCATTCTTCAGTAAAAATCCGTTATCGTTGTATTTAATTTTTTTTATTGTGCCGCCTTCCTTTAAAAACCTCGACATTGCATCAGTTATTTCTTCGTGAGAAATCTTTTTAACTTTTTTAGATACTCTAGCCATTCTTACCTTTGTAAAATATTTTTATCCCATATTATTAAATATACAACTACGTGGTAAATTGATTTTTGTATATTAAATAATTCCAAATATACTTTATTAACGTTATTGTTAGCACTCACTTTAAAAGAGTGCTAGTAGTTTGTCAAGTTTTATTTTATTTTTTTTCTAAAAAAATAATTATTATAAAAAAAACAATGCCTTAAAAAAAATAAAACCGATTCATTATTGATTAAAAGATAGGAAGTAAAAAATTATTAAATAAAGTATTTTGGTTCAAAAATGGAATAAAAAATTTTTTCCAACAAAAGGTGACTAAAAATATATATCTGTATGCTTATGATACATTTATTAAAATTTACAAAAATAATTATAATTTTATAAGATAAGAAACTTTAAGATAAACTTAAAGTTCATCGTCTGCAAAACATATTACTTCACGAATATGATCTACGGAAAGCATCCACATTATTAAACGATCAACCCCTAATGCCATACCAGAACTTTTTGGTAAGCCCTGCTCAAGGCTACTAAGAAATTTTTCATCTAATGGAATGGGTTCAAAACCTAATACTCTTCTATTTTTTATATCTGTTTCAAAACGACGCCTTTGTTCTACAAAATCTGTCAATTCACCATAACCATTTGCTAATTCCATCCCATTTACATAAAGTTCGACACGATCTACAAATCTAGGCTCATAACAGTTTGCCCTAGCAAGGCTTGGTAAAATAATAGGCCACTCATAAACAAATAATGGAGTTGAACTAGAAAAATCATTTTCCATTTTATTCCACAATTGGTAAAAAATTTGTTCATAAGCAAGAGCATTTGTAAGTTTTCTTGGATTAAATTCATTTTGAAATAAATCCCCAAATCCTGAAATTACTGCCTTTTCCATTAATTGTTCCGCAGTTTCAGATCCTTCCAAATCAATGCTCAAATGTTTCTTAAACAAATCTCTAACTTTTACTCTAGGCCATGGTGGAGAGGGAATATGTTTACAAATACTTTTATCATCAATCTTTTCAGTAAGGTGCATTACTAATTTCTCCACATCGTCAATCAAAGAATCTAGAGTTTCCCAAGATCTATACCATTCTAATAAGGTGAATTCTAGATTGTGTTGCGGCCCAATTTCATCTTGACGGTAACAACGCGCTAACTGGAAAATTTTTTCAAATCCACCAACCAGTAAACGTTTCATTTGAAATTCGGGAGACGTTATCAAAAATCCGGAATCTGTCTTTACAGGAGAAATTTGTGATTCTGGGCTTGGAGCTCGAACTAGGGAAGGAGTCTCTGTTTCAATGAATTTTTTTTTATCAAACCATTCTCTGATTCCACGAATTAATTTGTGTCTCATCCGAAGAACATACATTCTCGATGGCGATTTAGAAGGATTCCTCCAGCGAATCACATCCCCATTTGCCTTGAATTTGATTGATGTTTGTTCAGTTTTTATGTTTTCAATTAAACTATTTGCATTTAAGTTGAATGAAATAAAATCTCCCTCGGAAATTTCTAAATTTTTTTTTATTTTGAGGGAATATACTTTGTCTTCAACTAAAACAAGGATGTTGGAATAATTAATTGAAGATTTTTTTTCAAGATTTAC
>CACIWU010000064.1 GCA_902590435.1 uncultured SAR324 cluster bacterium
TAAAATAGTTGACATTTCTCCAAGCCAATGTATATTAGGCCCTAACTCGATTTATGAATGATAATATTCAAGAAATATCGGGTATGATTTTTCCATAACTTTCGGATAATCAGGGTGAACTGAATCTTGACTAAACGTTGTTTTATACAGGTGTTAGGAAAAATCTAAAATAGTAAAATTATATAATTTTTTACAACATTTTTTTAGGAGGACATTATGTCAGGATTACCAACTGGATTTCCGAATGATTTTCCACCAATGCCTCAGGAGTTTATGGATGCTATATCCTCTGATCCAGGAGCATTTGCAGACGCAATGAGTTCTGGGATGGAAGCTTTTGGTCAGGCAATGGAAGGCGGCGCAGATATGGGTGCTGCATTTGAAGCAATGGGTGATGTTATGGGCCCAATGTGTAATGATATGGGTATCTCACCAGAAGCTTTTGATGCTGCAGGAGATTCTTTTATGGCCGTAGCTGGTCCAGCTATGCAGGGTATGCCTGCTGATGCTGCTCCGGGTGATATGGCTGAATGTATAATGGACTGTGCAGAGCATGTTATGGGAGAACCACCTCCAGGAGAATTTGGTGATATGGCTGCAGATATGGCTCAGGGAATGGCTGATATGCCTATGCCCGATGGAGGTTGTGCACATCACGAAATGGGAGCTGAAATGGGTCCCCCTATGCCAGACGGGTTCGAACAAGGTAATCCAGAGACAATGCCTCCAGGAGATTATGGTCCTGGTCCAATGCCTCCTATGGAAGGAGATATGGGAGGATGTACAGGTGATATGTCAATGTGCGGAGGTGATATGACCGGTGTTACTGGTGATATGACCGGATGTATGGGTGACATGACAGGTTGTGAAGGAGACGTTTCTGCATGTACAGGTAATATGGGTCCCGTACAGGGCGACATGTCAGGTTGCGAAGGCAACATGTCAGGTTGTTCAGGAGACATGGGACCAATAACAGGTGATGTTTCAGGCTGTCATGGTGATATGACAGGATGTGAAGGTGATGTATCTGCAATCATGGGTGATTGTGGTCCGTGTATGGGTGACATGTCAGGTTGTGAAGGAGATGTAACCGGGTGTTCAGGTGACATGACTGGAGTTACAGGTGATATGGGTCCTTATGCTGGTGACATGACTGAAGTTCAAGGACCTCCTCCAGCAGATATGATGGATGATGGTATGGGTGCCATGGCTGGTGCACTTGGTGATGCTCCTATGAGTGATGCTCCACCTCCTCCAACCATGGATGATGCCATGGGTCAAGCTATGGATGCAGGAATGGATCAAGGTCCTGGTCCTGCTGGTCCTGGACCAGATCCTGGTGCCGGGATGGATCAACCAATGGATCCTGGGATGGAAGATATGCCAACAGACGACCCAGACGACGGTGGAATGGTAGGTTAATTGTTATTTTGCGTGGTGCATAAATTTAGCACCACGCAATTTCAATAAAAATTAATTAGGCTACTGATTTAAATTATGCAAAAATCAATTTCGTTCATTTCTTAGTTTTTCTTCATAATAACTAATCATAAAACCCTCTATTGAAGTATTTTGGCTATGTTTAGCAAGAAAAAAAATGAAATTCTTGTTGATCATAAGCTCGCTTATAGCGTTGCTCTTACAACTAGAAGGCACGGAGTATACATAAATCGTGATCAAGTTGAAAAAATTTTTCCTGAAGACGACACGCCAAAACTATTCAGAGAATTAAATGCTTTTCTTGCCGAGAAAAAACTTGAAGCAAGCCTGATTAATATTTCAATAGATGATTTTAAAGATAAAAATTTTGTTTTTCCTTGCGCTGTTCCATTAAAAAATGGCGAATCGATAATAGCTTTAAGTGTTTTAAAAAGAGACAAAGATTTTTTCATTAAATTTCTTGATCCATCAGACCCTCAGGCTAGACAACAAGAAGTAGGTATAGATGAGTTTGAGAAGCTATGGAAAAATATAGTTGTCTCAGTAAATGCGCTCAGAGGCTTTGAAAGTAAGGAAAGACCTTTTGATGTAAAATGGTTCCTCCCTGAATTGTGGAAATGCCGGTACATGCTTCTTTGTGCTTTCATAATTTCCATTCTTCTGAATATTTTGTCATTTACCCCTATAATTTTCATTCAAATTTCGCTAGATAAGGTAGTAGGGTATAAAGCCGTTTCCACATTGTACGTTTTAACAGCAGGGGTTGCTGTAGCATTAATATTTCAAGCAATAGTTGGCTTCATTCGTGATTACATTTTCAACTTCATTGGAGATATAATTGAATCCAGAATAGCAACTGATATCTTCGACAAATTGCTTGGTTTACCTTTGATGCAAGTCCAGGGTGACAACATAGTTAAATTTAATGGTTCAATGCAGTCGATTACTGCATTAAGGAATAATATAGTCATGCGAGTTTTTAAATCAGTTTTCGATTTGACGGCTGTTCTAGTTTTCGTGCCAGTTATGTTTGCATATAATTTTCTTATGGGATTAATAGTATTAGGATTTTCGATTTTGATGGGTGTCAACAAAATAATTTTCAACAATATTGCAGGAAAGTCTCCGGAAATACTGAGTGAAGTTGAAAATAACAAAAACAGCCTAATTCGAGAAACATTGCATGGAATGACAATGCTCAAAGAATTTGAAGAAGAAGAGTCGGAAAGAAAAAATTGGCGCAAATCTGCTGCGGCTTCTATTAAATTACGTTCAAAGAAAAACCAGGTTAATGCAACGTCAACTGAAATCAACGGTTTCCTCCAACAAGCAATGACAATTGTAATTATTTTTACTGGAGTGCAGCTGGTCTTCCTAGACGAATTGTCTGCGGGTTCTATCATTGCAATTAATATGGTAGCTGGTAAATTGACTGCGCCTATAATTGCAGCAATTACCTTATATGGTGATAGAGCTCAAATATTAGGTCTCATTTCCAGAATAGGAGAAATTTGGAATAAAGGAAAAGAACAAATGGGTGCAGGAGTTCATTCTGAAATAAGAGGTAAATATTCTTTTCAAAATATTTCAATGAAATTTGGGGATGTAAATGCACTTAAGAATATTTCTTTTGAAATAACACCTAAGTCCAAAGTAGGAGTGGTTGGTCCAACTGGAGCAGGCAAAAGTACTCTATTGAATCTGATTGCTGGGACATACAGACCTTCAGAAGGTAACATGGGAATAGACGGTGTTAGAATAGATCAATATGATTTGTCATATTACCGTTCCCAGGTAATGCTTTTGGACAAAAATCCTATATTCTTTAAAGGTACAATTGAAGATAATATGTTTAGGGTTACACACAACATCGGTAAAAATGAACTTTCACACATTTTTGCTTTAACTGGATTTGATGAGCATCTTGGGAAGTTGCCACAAGGGATTCACACACCAATTGATGAGACCGCCAGCCAATTAGCTGGCGGAGCTGCTAGCTTGCTTGCACTTTCGAGAGCTTTGCTTGCAAATCCTAAAGTATTGATTCTGGATGAGTTTGCAGATTCTCTAGATATTGATACCAGAATTAAATTACAGGACAACTTTGCTACTATATCAAGTGATAGGACCTTGATCGATGCTCAAAATGTAATAAGTCATGAATTAGATTCAATTTCTAATTATGATGAAATATTGGTATTGGATCATGGCAAGTTAGTTGGACAAGGAACACATGACAGTTTAGTTAATAAGTGTGAACTATATAAGCTAATGTTGGAAAAAGAAAGAAAATTGAGCGCCATCGGTGATTCAAAAAATACAGGGAAAAAAGACGCTCCTTCTGTTGATAGAGATAATTTTTAGTTTTTGGAATAATTAAATGGCTGTCGCACCAACAAATACTCTCAAACCTCAATTATTAAAACTTTCTAAAGGTGATTACGTCTTTGAAGAAGGAGACGAAGCGGTTTTTGCTTATGTTTTGACTGAAGGAGAAATTGAAATCGTACAAACTACCAAAGGTGAAGAGCATATTCTGGGGAAAATACCAAAGGGAACAGTTTTTGGTGAAATGGCAATAATTGATGGTTTTCCAAGAAGCGCATCGGCTCGTGCTTCTATAGACTGCAAAGTACAAGAAGTTGGACACAAAGAATTTCTAAATTATATCTCAAAAAAACCAGATGCGGCCTTCAATATCATGACCAGATTATCTGGTTTTGTAAGATCTGCCGATAAACAAGCAAGCAAAAGTAATTTACTTAGAAAATCAGATTTTAAAGATCAGGAAGAAGAAGAAGAAAATAACGAAAAAACTGACATAATCGCTGTACATGATTTCGAGGATACCGAATCTATTTATGCAAGACCTCCTTCAAAACCAGTAGTAATGACAGCTATAGGTTTACTCGTATTCACTTTTTTAATTGTGCTATGGTCATCTTTTTCTTTCGTTGATAAAACAGTTTCAGCTCGAGGGAAATTTACCAATACAGCTCCTAATATTGAAATTCAGTCAACTGGAAGCTCATTCATCAAAGAATTAAATTTAGAGAGAGGTCAATTTATAAAGAAAGGAGAAACTGTTGCAACACTTGATGGTACTGTTGTCAACGCTAATCTAAAAATAACAAAAGATAAGATAAATACTATTAAAAATAAAATTTTACGATTGGAACTGCAGAAAAAATCCATTATAGGTAAATCATTAAATAAAGATTCTTCTGGGAAACTCGATTCCATGAATAATGAAATCCTCAAAAGACAATTTGACTCATTCATGATTCAGATGAACACATTTGCCTCTGACATAGTAAAATTAGATAAAGAGATTGTTTCAATGTCAAAAGACAAAAAATTAATGAGTGAACAGTTGGATATAAAAATCAAGATAGAAGAAAGGAAAAAAACTCTATTTGAAAAAAATATAGCCTCGCTTCTAGATAAGTTGGGTGCCACCGATCAAAGGATTTCTGCAAGCCGACAATTATTAACCACTGGAGCTAGCATAGAAAAACTAGAGTCTCAAAAAAAATCAACCATTGAGCAGAGGAAATCTTTTTTAACCGGAGAGTTAGTAAGTATTACTGAAGAACTTTCATCTTTTTATGACCAATTACTACAGTTAAATGAGGAACTAATAAAAAACAAATTAGAAAAAAGCAATTTAGATGTTAAATCACCAGTCGACGGCGTTGTATTAAATTTACCTACTGTAACTGTTGGATCTCTAATAAATAAAGGAGAGCCCATAGTTACTCTAGTTAGAGCTGGACTACCTTTAGTTTTGGAAATTGATGTAGACCCAAAAGATGCTAGTGATTTATATATGGGCAACCCTGTCTCAGTAAAAATTGATGCATTACCATTTCAACAGTTTGGAGACGTACAAGGAACATTAACTTATTTATCAGATGACACTGTACAGGAATCACTTCAGGGAGAATCAGGGGCTTTTTACCGTGGAAGAGTAAATGTTGAAGATTCTGCATTGGTAGGATTGCCTGAAGAATTTGATTTAACTCCAGGTATGCTAGCTTCCGCTGATTTAAAAGTAGGAAAAAGAAGGCTGATTACTTATTTTACTAATCCTATTTTGAAGTCTTTATCCAGCGCTATGCGGGAACCCGACTAATAGTTTAAAATTTGCTGATACAATTTTTCTTGAAAATAACGACATGCCTAGACACTTTCCCAATCTTCACTATCTATCTTAAGCAAACTAAACATAAACTCATCAAATAATTTAGACTTCCTTTCACTAATACATCTTTCCATTAAATCTTTATCCAAATCC
>CACIWU010000065.1 GCA_902590435.1 uncultured SAR324 cluster bacterium
ATGCAATTCTCAGTGAGAAATGTAGCAAAGGAACTTAAACTTTCCAGAGAACAAGTATATGTTCACTTTCCAAGTAAAAATGCAATTCTAAGATACTTTTACCAATTATGTTTTGAGGAATACCTTAAGCAGACCAATAAAATTAATGACTATAATAATTATACACTTGAAGAAAAACTTGGTCATCTTGTATACACTCATATTGAACTCTTTCAAAAAGATAAAGAATTCGTTGAAAGCACTTTTAATGAAGTTATTTACAAAGCTAATTCAAAAAATGTTTTTCAAAATTCACTTGAGGAACAGATTGAAAAAATACTTAAAGAATCTGAAGGAGATGCTTCGATTTTACCTGGCAAGTATCTTTCAGCATTTATGGTAAAAGAGCTATTTCACATATTTAAATTTTGGATAAAAGACGATAGCGAGCAATCAGAACAAACCATTGAGTTGGTTGACAAGATAATTGCATTTTTGGGAGAGATACTTAGTAATCAAATAGTAACTAGAGGTATTGATTTAGGTAGAACTCTTTTGGATCAAAATGTTACTAGATTTGGTTCGAGGGATTTAAGTTTATTATTTAATTCATTCCTTAAACGTTTTGCATGAAATCTTTGTCAGGAGGAGCATTAATTCGCTCAGGTCGTTTTGCTAAGGCGGGTATGAGTGCGGGGGGGAATTATCTAAGGCATTATTTGGGGAATTCGTTACCTATAAAAAATTTACATCAAGATCAGAAAACTCTTAACAGAAAAAACGCTGTTTCGATTTTCAAGGAACTTAGTAAACTAAGAGGACTTCCTTTGAAATTAGCACAAGGGATTAGTATGGATACAGGGTTACTTCCAATTGAATTTATGGAAGTTATGAGTGCTGCACAGTATAGTGTCCCACCAATGAATCGTGCTCTTGTACGTACTCAATTCAAGCGTAATTTTAATGAATATCCAGAAAATTTATTCCTTTCATTTGATTATGCTGCTTTTGCAGCAGCTACTATTGGTCAAGTTCATCATGCCAAAAATTTTGATGGAGTTAATTTAGTAGTTAAAGTTCAGTACCCTAATGTTCGCAAGAGTATTTACAGTGATATTAAGCTTTTATCTTTTTTTGGGAAACAGTTTTTCAAAGATGTGAATTTGGAGAACTATCTTGATGAAGTCAGGAATACATTAATAGAGGAAACAGACTATTTAAAAGAAGGTCGTAATATTCAGAAATTTAGAGAACTTTTTTTATCCAAAGATATAGTTTTTCCAGAATACGTAAAATCTACCTCAAACGAGCAAGTTATTACCATGACTTTTTTGGAGGGAGAACACCTTGACCAGATGCTTAAAAAAGAACCTGATCAAAAAAAGAGGAATAATTATGGACAAATAATGTGGAATTTTTTTCATGAAAATATTAATTCGCTGAATAATACTTTTCATGCTGATGTCCATCCAGGAAATTTCCTATTTTGTGAAGATGGTAGTGTAGGTGTAATTGATTTTGGTTGTATTAAGGTTTTTCCAGATCAATTTATAAAATCATGCATCCGATTAGTACAAAATCATTTAAATGGCGCTCATGACGAATTTTTAAATGAGTTGGAGTGCATGGGATTCATAAAAGATGTTTCTGATTTAAGTGGTAAGGAAAAAAAGATTGAAAAATTATTTAGTGGTTTAGCTAAAATTTTGGGTTCCATCTACGAAAATTCTAATTTTGATTTTGGTAATAAAACCTTCCGTAAAGAATTGAATAATCTGTTTCAGCAGGGGTTAGAGATTAGAGAAGTGAGAGGATCCGAACAATTTATTTTCTTCAATCGAATTACTTTTGGCTTAATGTCAATTTTAATGAAATTAGAATCAAAAATAGATACAAGAGAGGCTAGGGAAATTATTTTGAATGCAGAATGTTAACATTATTCGAGTTGAATCTTTTCGAAGGTTTTTGAAATTTGTAACAAAGGTGCAAAAGTTCTATAAGATTCTTTAACAAAAAATAATTTAATGCCCCCTGAAATAGTTTAAACAATTATTATAAAAGATTAATCCTAGTTTATCTCAACAAATCTCTAATATCTTCCAAGGAGAAAAAGGATCCATCATCGGAACAAGGGCCTCCCTTCTTAATACTTTTCTCACCAAAAAAAAGCTCAAACTGACCTTTATCTCCTCCTTCAATAGTGGTAGAGAATCCAGCATTATTCATTTCAGCAGAAAGACTTTCTGCTTGGGGTTTGTAGTTTCAAGAAACGCAATATTTTATTCTATACATATTTTTTTTATTTTTTTATTTAAAATTTTATAAAACACAATCCTATTTATTCATAAATTATGGCCTTAAGTAAGCGAATCTTCAAGATACCTTCCCAATATTTTTTTTAAGGTCAATCAAGGGGACCTAATGATTCTAAAGTTTTTGTTAACTTTTCAGAAGCTTCTTTATTTTTTAAAATATAATAGACCCATTCCCCTCGAGTGCCATATTTCCTGCCTCTTTGAAAAAGCTCTTTTGCTTTCTCAGTATTCCCATCTTCTAACTCTTTGTTTGCCATGTTGTTTTATATATTTGAATAAATATATATCTATTCAAAATATTAAAAAATTAAACCAATTATTGGTCAGGCATTCCCAATGATTGAAGTACTTTAACGTAATCATTCATAAATTCTTTTGGTCGTGAATTAACAAAATCAAAATTTTCTATCCACCATTTAGTAATGCTATTTTTCATGGTTTTTTGTTTTTCAAAATGATCTTTTGCTAATTTTAAATTGCCCTCCTTGTAGTATATGTATGCTAAAACTGTATGAAAAGTTTCTCTTGTCCCGGCATAAACATAATCTTTATTAGAATGCTCTAAGGCATATTTTTTTGCTTTTTCATAATTTGCACTTTTTTCATCGAATGTTTTCATCATTATAGCAAAGAGATAATATGTTTTTACCCATGCGGAGTAATGAGGTGCAATTCTATGAACTTTCTCATAAGTTTTAATTGAACCGTCGTAATCACCGCAAGAGCGCTGCGTATCTGCTACCATTGCGATATCGAGAACTAATTCACTTAATATCCTCATTTTATCTATTCTTCCGCAGGCAGCATCAAAATCTCCAAGTGTTTGTTCAATCATGGCTGCAATGGACATCGCACCTACATAATCAGGATCTTTTTCAAGCACACCTAATGCTAATCTGTGAGCATTTTTTAAATCCTCCTGAGGTTTCTTTGATATTCCCAACCACGTTTTTTGCACAAGTTGCCACGCTCTATTTACATCAAGATAGAAGTTATCTGGTTCAATTTTTTTATTAATTTCCCATAACTCTTCAGCCCTATAATGGCCTTCAGGAGTCATTAGTTGGAATGCTGTGCTACCTAATAAATTATTTTTATAAACTTCTGGGGTAAAGAGTCTTTTTAAAGCAGTAGATTCAACACCTCCCAGAGTAATTTCTATCTGTAAATGACTAAGAACAGAACTTCCTACTTGGTCCTGGATATTAAAAATATCATCCTCTGAAAAATCATAAATATCAGACCAGATTATGTCATTCTTCGCAAGATCTTTGAGTTCTACATTTATGCGAGTTTTGTTCCCAGAGACTTGAATTCCTCCTCCTAAAACAAACTTAACACCATATGTTTTTACAATATCCTCATCCGAAACCTGATTCTTTTGTATGTATTCACCGGTACTTTTTCCGAGTACCAATAATTGTTCATGTTGAGACAAAGTTGTAATCAGATGACTGGTCATGCCATTTCCAATATAATCATTTTCTTTCTTTCCCGACTGATTGGCAAACGGCATGACTAGAATCGCCGGGCGATCTGAAGTAGTCTTAACAGTTATTCCATTATTTTTATCAATATACTTAATTGGTAAATTATAATAAGCTATTCCACCAACAGCTAATATAAGAATTCCAACGATTGATGCGACTAAAGGTATTTTCGATTTAGTTTTTGTTTTAACTATCCTTTTGTGGGAATCATCTATAACAACATCAAAAGCATGAAACTTATTATCCTTTACAGTTTGCTCACCCAAATCATTAAATAAGAAATCCATCTTTTTATTAATAAACTCATGGACACTTCTTGAAAGACAGACACCATTAGGTTGAGCAAGAGCTTCAAGGCGAGCGGCAATGTTTATTCCGTCACCATAAAGATTATCCCCTTCAACTACGACATCCCCCATATTTATGCCGACACGAAATTCCATCTTTAGTTCTGTTGTCTCAGACTCGTTTCTTTCCTTCATGAGTTTCTGGAATTCAGTTGCACAGATAACTGCGGATACAGCACTAGAGAATTCAGCTAAAACAGAATCACCAGCAGTATTAAAAATTCTGCCGTCATGTTCACTGAAAAGATCCTCAAGAATTTTTTTGCATGCTCTAAAATTCTTGATAGTCTGATCTTCGTTTTTCTCAATAGATTTGCTGTAACCTACTACATCAGTAGCAAAGATTACTGCTATTTTTCTTTCGATCTCTTTGTTTGCCATTTGGCCTCTATGTGTTTTTAAAATAGATCTTAAGATAGTATATTGAAAAAACTTGTTTTAAAATTAAATATCAACAAAACAGTTTTTTCATATTATTATAAAGTTACCTAAAAGTTTTTATAAGTTTTTATGAATTGTTATAAATATATTCATAATACGATTATATTTAATTTTAAAAGTGATATCCTATACCTAAAATAATTTGAGTTGTACTTAAAGAAAGTTCTTCTCCAATAGTTGGAGAACCAGCATCACTTTTATTCTTAAACTCTGAAAAATTTGCACTATCATACCTAACTCCAATTAATGCCTCTATGCTTGACCATTCAGTACCAATCGTTCCAAATAATCCGTACCCTGAAATGCTTTTCGATTCATATTTTGCGTTGGAAGAAGAAATGGTAATTTCTCCATTGCCTTCAAAAACATATCCGATACCACCCGTAATAGTCCAAATTTCCCCATATGTATATGAAAGGTCTATAGAAGAATTAGTCAAATTATACTTATTATTATTTTTAGTAGATTTAGCATTAAATAAAAACTTATTGACCCCCAATCCATATTCTCTCCAAATTAAATGAATGGAATTTTCAGATATATCGGTTTCTCCTGGAATAGTTCCCCAAAAAGCGCGAATTCTAAAATTATTATTATTTTTATCTTCTATAATATTTTTATTTTTTAATGGAGTAGTCTTTTTTCTCTTTAGTTTTTTCCCCTCTACCCACTCTGCTTCTATTTTTCCACTTTTATCATAATTCTTTACATTCCATGGCTTCCCCCTTCTAAACTCGCCTACTCTTATTCTTCCACTTTTATAAGTATAAGTTCCATAGCCATGCATTAATCCATTTTTTACTTCACCATCATATTTCCCAAAAGCTGAAAATAGTTGTCCTTTTCCGTTTGGTTTTCCATTTTTTATCTCACCGGAATACATCCAGTCTTTTTTTTTGTTACCTTCTAAATGCCATCCAAATTTACCATTAATTTTTTTAAGATATAAAACTCCCCTAT
>CACIWU010000066.1 GCA_902590435.1 uncultured SAR324 cluster bacterium
GAATTTATTAAAGATTTTAATTTTTTGATAAAAAATTAATAAAAAAAAACGAAAAAAAATATTTTGATCCTAAAAGATCATTCTCCTTCAGTAAAAGAGGTATTTTGAAAAAACTAACTGCTGACAAATCATCCGCGAGTCAACCTCATCCAAACCTTGATTTTACAAAAATAGAAAGAGAAATTATTCAAATCACTGAAGAAGTAAAAAAATTCAGTAAGGCTTCTTTTATGATGAAAATGAGAAAAACTATCCTTCCTGAAGAAACTGGATCAAAAGGGAAACATTTGGATGGAAGTATATTGGGGAATAATATAAAAAATGATGAAATATCACCGCTTATTTCAAAAATAAGAAGTGAACCTAGATCTAGTCCCGCAAGAGTTAAGCTTGTTAGAACCATAATGAGTTTAAAACAGGAATTTCCGTTGTCGCTCTATCGTGACCTAATGATTCAAGCAGCCCTTACAATATATTTAGGTGATATAGCACCAGCAACTTTACAAATTGCAGGACAAACGTATCGTTTATATTTAGAAAAAATTGTCAGCATCCATAAAAAAAATCTTGTTGTAATTCGTTCCGACCAACTAAAAAATGTGAATCTAGATCTTATTGCTATTGAGGACTTAGTTAAAATGGATGAAAATGAAGAAATTGATGAGAATGAAGAATCGGTACTGCAGGAAATAAAAATAACTTTAAAATTATTGGAATATACTGAGTCTCTGGATGAAGATACTCGAAGCAGTATAACAATGTCTTTGAAATTAGATGAGCTGATTGATCACTCTTCAAAACAAAAAGTAAAACGTTTGTTTGGAAGCTCTGGAAATTCTGGATCATCTAAAAACAAATATATGCTTATTTTTAGAAAAACTTTAGCATCTCTTGAAATAATAAAACGTATACCAATTCTACATTCAATAGGACTTAAATTAGTTGCAAAACTACAAGAAATAGACAGTAAACTCCCAATGCCTTATCTAATTGAAGCTAGATTACATATGCAAGCTTTAAGAATTATGACTTTACGTGCAATTCAAAAAGATTTCTCGGCTAGACCTGCAATGACTCCAACTTTCAATAAAGCAATAATCGCTTACCATAAAGCCTTAAAAAGATCTTCTTTTACAAACCTTAAACCAGGAGACATTACTGTCCTAGCAGAATTCGCTCAAGTTGCATACTATTCTTACGAACAACGTAAAGTACTAAACCTAGCAAACCATGGAGTGATAAAAATTCTAGAGACAGGTAAAAAAGCTGTTGACGCTCTTGTACCGAGAAATAGAATCTACTTAAATAAACAAAAGCAGATTTATAATGCTATTAGATTAATGAGACGATTTGGGTAAATCTTTTAAAGAATTTAGTTCATTTTAATTAAATGAGGCTCTAAATATTTAATTACATTCTTTGTAATTATTTGGTGTCCCTCTGAATTGGGATGGATTCCATCGGGTTGGTTCAAACCGGATATCCCACCGACATCTTGTAAAAGGAAAGGTATAAAAGGTATTTTATGTGTATTAGCTAATTCATAAAATACATCACGAAATGATGAGGAGTATTCTTTACCGTAATTAAGAGGGATTTGCATTCCAGCTAAAACTATCATAATATTCATAGTTTGAGCCAATTCGATTGTCTTTTTAAGATTTTTCTTCATTTGAACCAAACTCAAGCCTCTCAAGCCATCATTTCCTCCAAGTGCTAAAATAACTATATCTGGGTTTGTACGAATATACCATTTGAGACGATAAAATGCACTTGCGCTTGTAGATCCACTAACTCCTCCATTAATTACCTTTACATCATAACCTTTTTTCAAAAGATTTTTCTCAAGCAAATGTGGATAAGCTTCTTTTTTCTTGACTCCAAACCCCTCGGTCAAAGAATCTCCAAGGGCAACTATTATAGTTTGTGAGAATAAAAATACTGAATAAAACATTATAAAGAAGAAAATAAGTATAATCCGAAAAAAAAAATATATTTTTTTTTTATCCATTATTACTTCCTTCCATTTGCTTGAATTGAGAAAAAAAAGTAGCCCGTGATTCTCTACTTTTCTCCTCTTTTACTTCTTTTGTAGGTTCACCGATTATTGGAACTGAAAAGAGTTTTGGATCGATACTAAGTAGAAAACTTGAAGGATATTGTTTAACCTTTTCTCCGTAACGGTTACGAAACTTTGCCATGGTAAAAGTTAATTCCTGCTTGGCTCTAGTTATACCGACATAACACAAACGACGTTCTTCATCTTCTCCCATCTCCTCTACTGAGCGTTGATTAGGAAAAATACCCTCTGACATACCAACAATGAAAACATAAGAAAATTCTAATCCTTTTGCACTATGTAACGTCATTATTGAAATCTTATTCGCATTATTATCAGAATTGCTGTCACCTTCTGAAAGAAAAGAAACTCTTTCCAAATATTTTTGAAGATTTGCTTCAGAATTTTGTTCACAGTAATTTTTTACACTAAGCAATAATTCATTAACATTTGTTAAACGACGTTCACGTGCTTTTATATCAATTCTCTTAGTTTCTAAGTAACGAATATAGCCTATTTCGTCAATTAATTCCTTAAGCACAGTATTAAATGATTCTATGGAAAATCTTTGCCGATAGTTTTCAATAATACCTGTAAAAACTTCCATTGTTAAGGCATAATCTTTGGATATAGATAAATACTCCCTTGCATTACTCATAACTTTAAATAATGGAATATTCATTTTCTTACTGTAAGATATAGCATTCATCAATGATATCTTACCTATGCCGCGTCTAGGAACATTAATTATACGTTGTAAACTTAATTCGTCATTCGTGTTATATATTAATTTAAGATAGGCAATAACATCACGGATTTCTTCTCTATCAAAATAACTTGTACCACCAACTATTTTATAAGGAATTTTTTTGTCTCTGAGTGTTTCTTCAACTAATCGAGATTGATAATTTGATCGGTAAAGTATAGCATACTCAAAAAATTTTCTTCCATGTTGAATAACTTCCTTTCTAATCTGCCTTGCTACAGTATCCATTTCTTCAACTTCATTTTCAGCTTGATACCAATTAAGATTTTTTCCATCATTTTTTTGAGACCAAAGCTTTTTTGGCATTCTCTGAGTATTTGAAGCAATCACCTGATTAGCTGCTGCTAAAATCTTTTTTGTTGATCGGTAATTTTGTTCTAAACTCACAAATTTAACTTCAGGATAATCTTTTTCAAAATCAAAAATATTTTTAATTTCTGCACCTCTCCACCCATAAATTGATTGGTCATCGTCTCCTACAACGCAAATATTATTATGAAATTTTGTAAGATTCTTTAAAAATTGATATTGTGTAAAATTAGTATCTTGATATTCATCAACCATGATATATCGAAACTGCCTAGTTAAAGATTCCATAAATTTAGGGTTTTTCTTAAATAGTTTTAGTGCTAGGATAAGAATATCTTCAAAATCAATAGCATTGCATCCTTTCATAATTTCTTGATATTTAAAAAAAATTTTTTTAACAAGATTTTGTTGACTGACAAATTTGCCCATTAATATATCTACTGGTTGTTTTCCCGAAGACTTAGCTTGAGAAATTTCATAATGTAATAATTTGACATCTGTCAAATTAAAATCTACAAATTCTTGATCCTCAATTATTGATTTTATTACCGCATATTGATCTTTACTGTCGTAAATAATAAAATTTGATTTGTATCCCAACAAGTGAATTGATTTTCTTAACAAGCTAACACCTAAAGAATGAAAAGTACTAACGTGTACTTCTAATTTTTTTACTGCAAGCATTTCTTTTATACGTGCTCTCATTTCTTCAGCAGCTTTATTTGTGAAAGTTACTGCCAAAATTTGTTTTGGAGATATTTGTTTTCTTTTTATTAAATAGGAAATACGTTCAGTAATAACTCGAGTTTTTCCACTTCCAGCGCCTGCAAGAATCATCACAGGACCATCCACAGAAGTAACTGCTTCCTTTTGTTCTTTATTCAGTTTGGTCAAAGAATGCATTAAAATTAAGAATAATTTATAAAAAAAATTAAATTGTGATAAAATATTGTTGGATTAAAATAATTTTTTCAGCAAGCCATTTCAGACTTTAGTTTTATATAATTTTTTGAAGAAGAATATTTTATGAATACAGATGAAATACAAAAATTAGTAAATTTGGAATTTCCTGATAATAATTTAATTGTTGAAAATTGAAAATACAAAAGCACAAGATTAAGATTAGAGATTAACCAAACTTATTTAAGACCAGTAAGAAATATCTCGGAACCTAAAATTATGCTGTTAGAAAATATGGAAATGTACATTTAAATTTTAACTACTATAGAAAAGTTTTTTTATCTGTAACTATAAATCTTAATATTTTTTAAGAAAACCTAAGCCAAATATAAACCTTGTTGGAGAATCAAAACTAATGAAACTAGTAAAAAGATTAATTGTTGGAGAAGTTAAAATTTATTCACTAGGAAATTCTGAACTAGTTGCACAAGCTACTTGCACATATTCTATTCCCCCAAAATCAATTATGAATTTTAAACAAAATGTGGTGGGTTCTTAGTATAGGATTATTAGTTTTACCATGCATTGAGATTTGGATTTTCTTACATCTTACGATCCTAATGTCTTTAAGTTTAATTACTTTACAAAGTATTGTAACAATGGTGGCGGGTGCTTGGTTAATACAAGGTGAAAATTTTTCATTATGGACTTTGGTAGAAAGCGAATTACTTAACAGACGAATTCCAACTGAAGAAATCTTAGATGAATTGTTTCTATATAGTGGAAGTGTTTTTTTAATTGTTCCAGGACTATTGACGGACTCAATAGGAATATTAATTTTCATCCCCATAATTAGACAAGAAACCATCAAATGGATAAGGAATCGTCTGATTAAATCTTTAGGGTCACCTCCACTTAGTTAAAAATAAATTATAAATTTAATCAAAATATGTTTACAGGAATTATACAAGGGGTTCGAAAAGTTTCAGATATTGTTGATTTTGAAAATGGAAGAAGATTATTAATAAATCTTAAAGATTTGTCAGTTAATTTAAATCCTGGAGCAAGTATAGCAGTTAATGGAGTATGTTTAACAGTAGTTAGTCTTGAAAAAGAATTAGTAGAGTTCGAAGTAATTTTTGAATCACTAAAAAAAACAAACCTAGGTTTTTTGAAGATTGGTGATTACGTAAATTTAGAACGGGCCTGTCGTATAGGAGACGAAGTAGGTGGTCACCATATTTCGGGGCATGTAGATTGTGTTGGAATCATTAAAGAGATAAAAAAGAAAAAAAATATCCAT
>CACIWU010000067.1 GCA_902590435.1 uncultured SAR324 cluster bacterium
TTTCATCTGATGGGACTTCAAAAATTATTAAAATTAAAAATTAATTCCTATAAAATAACCTTTATAATCAATTATATATGGGAAAAATTTTACTTTAACCAATACAATTTTTAAAAATGAATTATAGCAAAGTTTTCATCCAAAAAGTATTGGAGGCTACAAACTTAGTTGATTTGATTTCTGAGAACGGAATTACTTTAAATAAGTCAGGTACAAATTACAAAGGACTTTGTCCTTTCCATTCAGAAAAAACACCATCATTTAACGTTAATCCATTACGGGGATATTTTTACTGTTTTGGCTGTAAAATCAGTGGTGATGGAATAAAATTTTTAATGCAACATAGTCGTCTATCTTTTGTGGAAGCAGTTGGAGTTCTAGCAAATAAAGCAAATATTCCATTAGAAAAAAAGAGTATAATTTCTCCAAATAGAAATTTAGATGAAGATGAAGGTTTAAATTGCCTGAAAGATGCGGTTTTATTTTACAAAGCTAAATTATCCACTCAAGATGGGGAAAATACCGCTAATTATCTTAGAAAGAGAAAAGTTTCTGAAAGAATGTGGAAAAAATTTGATCTTGGTGCATCCCCAAATGATTGGCATGGAGTTCTAAATTATTTGAAGGGTAAAAATAAATTGGTAAAGAATTTATTTAGAACAGGACTAGTAAAGTTTAGTGAAAAATCTGAAAGTTATTATGACACTTTTCGTGCTCGCTTAATGTTTCCAATCAAAGACATTCATGGAAGATGCATTGGTTTTGGAGCAAGAACATTAAATCCTGAAGATAACCCAAAGTATCTAAATAGTCCTGAGACAACATATTATCGAAAAAGTAATGTTCTATATGGACTTTTTGAGGGTCTTTCATCAATTAGAAAACTTCGCCAATTAATTTTTGTTGAGGGATATCTTGATGTTATTCGTTTACATGAGAATGGATTTTCAGAAGCAGTTGCAACGTGTGGAACGGCTTTAACTCATAATCATTTAAAAATCATTAAGCGTTATGCTGAAAATATAATTTTAATTTTTGATGGAGATAATGCAGGGAAAGTAGCTGCTTTGAAATATACTCACCTTCTTCTTTCTTATGCATTCGAATCATATGTTGTTAGCCTCCCAGAAGGAGAAGATCCAGATTCATTTTTATTGATTAAAGGTAAAGATGCTTTTGAAAAAATGCTTGGAAATAAAATCCCAGCCTTGGATTATTTGGTGAAAGAAACTTTAAAAAAATTCGAAAATAGTATCCAAGGAAGAATGCAATGCATGGAAGAATTATTGCCAACTCTTTCAAATATAAGTGATATGAAAAGACGGCAACTTACATTAATGGCTATTAGCGAAAGAATGGGGATTCCTCCTGAAATGATTACACAAGAATTACAAAAAAAGTCAAACAAAAACTTGTCTAAGTTAAATATTAATGGTAGTATTCAGAGTTTATCAAGTTCAAAAGTTTCGCAAGATGAATTGTGGTTGTTACAATCGTTGTTGCGTAAGGGGAACCTTTGGCCAATAGTAAGGCAACATTTAAGTCCTGAAGAGTTTAAAACTCCATATTTTAAAAAACTTTATGCTAGGCTTTTGGAGTTTCCTGATTCAGTCTTTCAACCATTTGACCCACTCAAATTAGAAAAATCAGATCCAAGACTATTTCAGGCTGTTATGAATTTATTAAAAGAAGAGATTAGAATCCATGATTTTGGTCTATCTCTTATGCGAATAAAAGAACGTAATTTGGAGTTGAGTTTTCGAGACTCTATTTTAAAAAGTGAAAGCAATGAAGAAAGAGCAAAAATAGGTGCAAGAAGAAGAAAAGAAGAAAAAAAAATAAAAGATGTTAAGCTGTTATTTGATGGTAACTCTACATGTTAATTTTGGAATATACATATGAATAAGACAAAAAAAAATGAAAGTACTCTCCCCCATATAGAGGAAAAAATAGTTAAGGAACTAGTAACAGAAGGCCGTGAGAAAGGGTTTGTTACTATTGACGAAATTAATGAAAATCTAGGAGATGAAACTCCATCTGCAGAGCAACTAGAGAAAATTTTTGAAATTTTTACTGAAATGGATATTGAAGTAGTTGATTCTGAAAAAAAAATAGACATTACTCATGATCAAATAGAATCTGCGCCCGAATTAGATTTCGAAGCAAATGATCTGAATCTTGATCCCGGGATTGATAATTCTACTGATGATCCTGTAAGAATGTACTTGCGAGAAATGGGAAGTATTCAGTTATTGACAAGAGAAGGAGAAGTTAAGGTTGCAAAAAAAATTGAAAGTGGGAATTTAGAATTGATTGAAATATTTTCAGATTCAAATCTGATATTAATTTACCTACAAAATTTGTCTAGAAATCTTAAAAGTCAAAAAATTAAAGCTCGTCATGTAGTTTCTGGTTTGGATGAAGATGATAATGTCATTGAAGATGAAGATAAAGCAACCGAACAAATAATTTCCCAACTAGATGATGTTTGGAAGTTCTACTCAATAGTGAAAAAACTAAAAGATATTGAATTAACAAGAGATTTAAAAAAACCAGAAATTAAAAAATTAGAAAAAAATATTACTCAATATAAGGAAGTTATAAGCAGCATAAGTTTTAATTCACGGCAAATAGAATTAATGTGCGAAGAATTATTTAATCATAAGGATAAAATTGATCTAACTTTCAGAAAAATGGATTTCAATAAAAAAAATTTACATTTATCTGATGATGAGATGGGCAATTTGTTCAAAAAGTATAAAACAGCTTCCAGTCAAAAAGCTAAAGAAAAAATAACTAAAGAGATTTCCGAAAAGTCAGGTCATAGATTCGCTATTGCTAATCGATTTTTTGAAAAAATAGAACTTAATCTAAAAAGTATTAAGACAATGATTGAATTGACTACTTTAACATTGGAGGACTTTGAAGCAGAGGTGAAAAATCTTAAACAAGTTGAGAGAAGAGTTAAGTCAGCAAAAAGTCAACTTGTTGAGGCTAATTTACGTCTTGTAATTAGTATTGCAAAAAAATATACAAACCGAGGGCTTCAGTTTCTAGATCTTATTCAGGAAGGGAATATTGGTTTGATGAAGGCAGTTGATAAGTTTGAATATCGTAGGGGTTACAAATTTTCTACTTATGCTACATGGTGGATTCGACAATCAATTACTCGTGCAATTGCCGATCAAGCCAGAACAATACGTATTCCCGTTCACATGATTGAAACAATTAATAAACTTTCAAGAATTTCTAGAGCTAAAGTTCAGGAACTTGGTCGTGAACCTACTGCGGATGAATTGTCAGAGGATCTAGGTATGCCTCTATATAAAGTTCGTAAAGTTTTGAAAATAGCAAAAGAGCCGATTTCTCTTGATACTCCTATTGGTGACGATGAAGATTCCCAACTTAAAGATTTCATAGCAGATGAACATGCTACCGATCCTGGAGAGGCTACTGTATCTTCAAATATGGGAGAAAAAACGAGAGATGCATTAAAAACTCTTACTCAACGTGAAGAGAATGTTTTACGTCTTAGATTTGGTATTGATTCTGCCAAAGATCACACACTTGAGGAAGTTGGACAGGATTTTGAAGTAACACGTGAAAGAATTAGACAGATTGAAGCAAAAGCACTTAGAAAACTAAGGCACCCAACTCGAGCTAAACTACTTAAATCATTCTACGAATAATTTTTTATAATCAAATCTTTATAGTTTAGGAAATTATAATTTACCTGAGCTTATTATTTTGAACTTGAACAGTACGAATTGTGCCTAATCTTACCTGTATGTGTTCATTAAGGGTTTTATTCATAAGACTGATACTGTGCTGCTTGATGTTTTCAAGCATACAAATTAGATCTGAAGAGAGTTCCAAAAATCCATTATTAATCAAAAATGTTGAATTATTGCGTAGAGGTAAGCAGATTAGTGTGATTTTGTTTACTAATTTAAACCCCGTTTACGATATCACAGAAAATTTATCTTCCCAAACTCTTGTTGTAAAGTTCAAAGAAGCTAGAACTTCTTTTATTGATGGTAAAATGGAACGTCTTTTCAGCGATCATCAGCTTGCAGGCATACGTTTTTTAGAAATTGGAAGTGATATTTGGGCGCAGTTTAAATTACTTGAAAAAAATTTAAGTTATTCAGTAACCGCTCCTAAAAATGCCATTGGATTAAGAATAGATTTCAGACCTGTATTTCATGTACAACCTCTACCTGATCCTGCTGAAGATGCTGTATATAATTTAGATGAAATTAAATTTGATTCTAAAAATGCTAATTTTACTAGAATAATTTTTAATTTCTCGAAAAAAGGTCTTATATCTTCAAAAAGTTCTATTTTAGAACATAAAATTCCTCCTCGTATATTTTTACTGGAAGACAATCAAAAAAATCTTTTAAGAATTAGGCTGCCTAACACTTTGCCACAGGAAAAACTAGAAAAAATTAATTTTTCAGGATCTAGAATGGATCTTGAAGGACTGATAACTGAAGTAAACCAAACATTTTTAGATTTAAAACTAAAAATAACAGAATTTAGGATCGAAAAACATTTTGTTTCTAAACCTCTTCAATGGAAACTAGACATATATGGTAATCCAAAAAAGGAAAAAAAGAATAATCTTAATGAAGATATTGAAAAATTAACTCCTGAAGAATTAATAACCCTAAAGGAAGAAAAAAAAGCTGAAAGAAAAAGAAGTAAAAAAATTAAACCATTATTTAAAAGTGGTGAGAATTATTTGAGGAGGAAAAAATATGATGAAGCTGTAAAATTTTTCAAGCAAGCATACGCAGTTGGTAAAGAAAATTCAAAAGGTGAATTTGGAGACCCACTAAATCCACTTTCTGCAAGGGCATTATTTAGAATAGGAGATACGATCTATACAATGATAGAAAGAAGGATTGGGAATAACTATCACGAAGCAATTGATGCATACAAAACTGCAATTCGTGTTACCCAAGAAGCTGGGGAAAAAGCACTTGAGGAAGGAGTAAACTTTGAGACTAATTATCTTTTACCGCATGCAAATTTCAGAATAGGTAGATCATATCAAAAAATGAATTTTCATCATGAGTCAGAAGTTTATTATAATATATTGCAAGAAAATTATCCAAATTCAATTCAAGCTACAGAAGCAAATTTTTGGAAAGG
>CACIWU010000068.1 GCA_902590435.1 uncultured SAR324 cluster bacterium
ATTCTCTTAAAAAATCAAAAACACTTGTAAAATAAATTAAATGAATGGTGAATTAAAACAAAAAGATTTGGAAAAAGTCAAAAAAGAGTGCGAAGAATTAGGAATGATTCCTATAAAAAATCCAGAAAATGAGGATTTACGCTTAAAAGAATTGAAACGTCTGGGAATTCTGGAAAAAAATTTAGAACAGGATCCAAGATTCTCTTCACTCACTGAAGTAGCAACATATCTTACAGAATGCCCATACTGTGCAATCAACATTTTGGGTTCTACTGTTCAAAGATGTAAGATAATATTTGGTTTAAGTAAAAAAGAAGAAAAAGACTTCGAAAGAGATACCCCAAGAGATCTTTCCATTTGCCAGTTTAGCTTAATTAATCCTCATCATCCTCTAATTATTGAAAATCTTTTGGAAGACGATCGTACGAAAATGAAATATAGTCATCCTGATTCTTCAGGATTAAAATTTTATGCAGGTGCCCCACTAATCAGCACAAAAGGCTATTCTCTAGGAACTCTTTGCGTGGCTGATGAAATTGCAAAATCCTTGAAACATAATCAGATTGAAGGACTAAGATTGCTTGCGGATCAAGTAGTATCAATGATTGAAAATGATAATTCTTCAAAAAAAATAAAGGATTCTAAAAATAAACAAGTTGAAGAATTAATAGAAATTACTGGGAAATACTACTCTTCAGCAACAATATTGTTTGCCGATATTGTAGGTTTTACTTCAAAAGTAGAAAGCATGGAGCCAGGAGAGTTATTAGCGATACTAGATACATTTTTCAGAGGCTTTGACAAAATAATTTCAAAAAATAAAATCCAAAAAGTCAAAACCATAGGAGATGCTTACATGTGCGTAGGAGGTATTGAAGACAAAGATAGCTCACATGCTAAAAAAGTTTGTGCATCTGCACTAGACATGCTGAGATTTGTTGAGGGAGTAAATATTCAACATGAAGCTCTTGGTAAAGAGTGCTGGCAAATAAGAATTGGAATTCATTCAGGATCTTTAATCGCTGGAAACTCTGGGAACACTTTTGACATATGGGGTGATTCTGTAAATGTAGCGTCTAGATTGGAAAACTCAGGTGAACCAGGTAAAATTCATATTTCTCAGAAAACAAAGGACTATTTGGAAGGAATGGGAGAAGTTACTCCTAGAGGTGAAATAGAACTAAAAGGTAAGGGATTGTGGAATACATTTTTCTTGGAATCTTTAAATTAAATTAGTTAATTTTAAAATGTCTCAAATTAAAATATCAAAACTTTACGAAACAATGGAATATAGTCCTGCCCCTGAAAGCCCTGAATTAGCAATGGAATGGCTTAAAAACCATAAATATAAATTTGGACTTTTTATAAATGGAAAATGGACAAAACCAAAGTCTGGAAGATATTTTACAACAAAAAATCCTGCAACTGGTGAAAAGCTCGCAACTATTGCTGAGTCAGGAGATCTAGATGTTGTACAATCTGTAAAAGCGGCAAAAGAAGCCTATAAATCATGGAATACTCTTCCATGTCATGAAAGAGCACGATACCTCTACGCTATAGCAAGACAACTCCAGAAACATTCTAGACTTTTTGCAGTTCTTGAGACACTTGATAATGGAAAAACAATTAGAGAAAGTCGTGATATAGACATACCTCTTTCAATACGTCATTTTTATCATCACGCAGGATGGGCACAAATTTTTGAAAGTGAGTTTGCAGATTACACACCAATAGGGCCTGTTGGGCAAATAATACCTTGGAATTTTCCTTTACTAATGCTCTCGTGGAAAGTTGCTCCTGCTTTGGCTGCAGGGAACACTGTCGTTTTAAAACCTGCTGAATTTACATCTCTAACCGCACTTCTTTTTTCTGAAATTTGCCAACAAATTGGACTCCCTCCTGGGGTATTTAACTTAGTTACCGGACCTGGTAAAACCGGAGAATTGTTAGTAAAACATCCTGATTTGAAGAAAATCGCTTTCACTGGTTCTACTGAAGTTGGCAGATTAATTAGAGAAACTACTGCTAATACTGATAAAAAAATTTCACTAGAACTCGGAGGCAAGTCTCCGTTCATTGTATTTGAAGATTCTGATTTAGACAGTGTTATTGAAGGGGTAGTAGATGCAATTTGGTTTAATCAAGGGCAAGTGTGTTGTGCAGGATCACGTTTACTTGTGCAAGAAAGTGTTGCAGAAAAAGTTTTTGATAAGTTGAAAATACGGATGGCAAAATTGAGAGTTGGAAATCCTTTAGACAAAAGTATGGACATGGGTCCAATCATAGATCCAATTCAAAAGAAGAGAATCGAAAAATTAGTAGCAAAAGGGAAGAAAGAAGGAGCTATTATTTGGCAATGGCAAGGAAAATTCATAAATAGTTCTCCAAAAACAGGAAATAACTGTTATTTCCCACCGACGTTTATGACAAATGTATCTCCTTCCACAATGATTGCACAAACTGAAATTTTTGGCCCAGTACTTGTTTCAATGACATTCAGAACGCCAAATGAGGCTGTTATGCTAGCTAATAATAGTACTTATGGTCTATCAGCCAGCGTATGGAGTGAAAACATAAATCAAGCCCTTCACATCGCACCAAAACTTAAATGTGGGGTAGTTTGGATTAACTGTACAAATCAATTTGATGCTGCAGTTGGATTTGGTGGTTATAGGGAAAGTGGATTTGGTAGGGAAGGAGGAAAAGAGGGAATGTTCGAGTATCTTAATAAAAATGAAGAGATATTAGATCAAGATCAATTTAGAATTACTACTTCAAAAAATAAAAAATTATTTAATAAAAATCTTCAGCTTGATCGTACATCTAAGCTATACATTAATGGTAAGCAAAAACGCCCTGATTCTGGATATACATCAAATGTTTACAATTCAGATGGGACTCTGGCTGGAGGAATCAGTCTTGGAAATAGAAAAGATATTAGAAATGCCGTAGAAGCCGCAAATAAAGCTTCTGAATGGCAAAATAGTAATACACATTTAAGAGCTCAAATTCTATACTTTCTAGCTGAAAACCTTGAGATAAGATCCACGGAATTTCAAAAAAGAATCATGGATCTTTCAGGTTGTTCAAAAAAACAATCAAAGTTAGAATTTGATACAACAATAAGAAGAATTTTCACATTTGCTGCTTTAGCAGATAAACATGAAGGGCTAGTGCACGAACCTCCAATTAGAGGACTTGCTTTAGCATTGAACGAACCAATTGGTATAATTGGAATTGTTTGTCCGGATGAGAAACCACTTTTGGGAATGGTCTCTATGTTACTTCCAGCTATTGCACAAGGTAATACAGCAGTTCTAGTACCTTCAAAACCATATGGTTTGGTTGCAACTGATTTTTTTCAAGTTATAGAAACATCAGATATACCTTCAGGAGTTGTGAACATTGTAACTGGAGATTCAAAAGAACTCGCAATTCATCTTGCTAAACATGATGATGTCGACGGGATGCTGGTTTCAGGAACTAAAGATGAATGTACTATAGTGAAAAAATATAGTGCTGGTAATCTGAAAATTGTCTGGACAAATGAAGGGAAAAAAATTGATTGGTTAAATGAAAAAAAATTTGAAGGACATAAATGGATGCGTAGAACATCTCAAGTAAAAAATGTTTGGATTCCTTACGGAGAATAAAGATAGATGGCAGAAAAAATTAGAGGATACTTTGGAGTAGGGATCGAAAATTCTAGTAAACAGATGAATGCAGGTAACCTTTTTAGAACTGCCCATGCTTTTGGGGCTGCATTTTTGTTTACTATTAACGCCGAATATTCAGTAAAAAAAGTCAAATCTGACACTTCTATAGCCCCAAAAAACATACCTTGGTATGATTTTAAGTCTCAACAAGATTTAAAAATACCGAGAGGATGTTCGCTAATAGGTGTTGAGTTTAATGATGAATCAATAGAACTTCCTGTTTTTCGGCATCCATCTAATGCCGCATACATTTTTGGTCCTGAATTAGGTAGCTTAAGTCAAGAAATTTTAGATCGTTGTATTCAAGTAGTTAAAATCCCGTCCAATTTCAGTTTGAATGTTGCGACAGCAGGAGCAATTATACTCTATGACAGAATTAGAATACTAGGTAACTTTGGCGAGAGACCCATTGGAAGCATAGAAAATCCATTGCCTCCATTAAAGCATGTTCATGGAGAAACCATCAGGAGAAAAAACAAAAATTGATAATTAAATATTTATAAAATATTGATTATTTTTAATTTTATTTAATTGGAGAAATTCTTGACTTGGAATGTTTATTTATCTGGTGAAATTCACTCTAACTGGAGAGATGAAATTTATAAAAGGACTAAAAAATTAGGTCTAGAAATAAATTTCTTTGCCCCTGTCGAAAACCATTCAAATTCAGATGATTGTGGATCAGTTATTTTAGGCAAAGAAAAATTAAATTTCTGGCACGATAATAAAGGAGCAAAACTAAATGCAATAAGAACAAGAAAATATATAGAAATCTCTGATATAGTAGTGGTACTTTTTGGTGAAAAATACAAACAATGGAACGCGGCATTTGATGCAGGCTATGCATCAGCTTTAGGAAAATCATTAATTATAATTCATTCAGAAGAACATCAACATGCACTGAAAGAAATAGATGCTTCAGCATTAGCTGTAGTTGATGATTTAAAAAAAGTCGTAGAAATTTTTCAATATGTTATCAATGGTAAGTTAAACAATTAATTATTTATAACTAACAATAATTAACTTTTTTTTGTAATTATTTTGATATATGATCAGACAATAAGTTTATTTAAAGTTTTTTTCTTTGAGAGAATTAATAAAATAATTAGAAAAAGAACTAAACGTTATATTTTTAATAAAACTAAAAAAAATATTTAGTTCTAAAAATCTTTTTTTGGAAAGCGAGAGTAGCTCAGTTGGTAGAGCGTCAGCCTTCCAAGCTGAGGGTCGCCGGTTCGAACCCGGTCTCTCGCTCCAAATTTGAATATTGAGCTATTTTATGTAGCGGGGTGGAGCAGTCTGG
>CACIWU010000069.1 GCA_902590435.1 uncultured SAR324 cluster bacterium
TAAATCTAGTAAAGGGATATATTACAATCGAAATGCTCATGGGAAAGGAGAAGTTGTTTTTCCAAATGGAGAAAAATTTATAGGAGAATGGAAAAACGGCAAAAGAAATGGACAAGGTTTACTAGCATATCCTGATGGGAAAAAATATTATGGAGAGTGGAAAGACGGAGTACTTCAAAATGGTCAAGGCATTTTTACTTATCCAGATGGTTCAAAGTATGTGGGTTATTTTAAGTATGGGAAAAGAAATGGGAAAGGTACAGAAACTTTAGCCGATGGTAGTCAGTATTCTGGTGAGTGGAAAGATGATGAAAGACATGGACAAGGAACAGAGACTCATCCGGATGGCAAAATGTGGGTAGGTGAATATAAGTTAGGTAAAAGAAATGGAATAGTAACATTTACCGATTTAGAAGGACACCATTTTCATGGTCAATACAAGAATGGCTTTAGAAATGGTATTGGTGAATACTCTGATCCTGATGGATTCGTTTATAAAGGAGAATGGAGGAATGGAATGTTTCACGGGGATGGATCTTTTTCTTATCCAAACGGGTCAAAGTACGTTGGAGAATTCAAACTAGGTAAAAAACATGGACAAGGTAAGGATTCATTCTCTAACGGGAATACTTATACTGGATCATACAAGAACGGCAAAAGAGATGGCAAGGGTATTTTCAAACTAGCAGATGGTGAAAAGTATGAAGGTGAGCATAAAAACGGAAAATTTAATGGTTATGGGAATTACACCTGGCCAAAAGGTTATGGTTATAAAGGCGAATGGAAAGACGGATATCCTAGTGGTAAAGGAGAATTTACATACCCCGACCGCTCAAAATACATCGGAGATTGGCAGTTTGGCAAGAAAAATGGACAAGGTACATGGACTTCTTATGACGGATTTAAATATGTAGGGAAATTCAAAGATGGTTTAAGATTTGGTCATGGGATATGGACTTATCATGACGGAAGAAATTATGTTGGTGAATTTAGGAGAGGAAAATTTAATGGACAAGGGACATATACTTGGCCTAATGGAGACAAATTTATAGGTAGATTTAAAGATGATAGAAGAATTAATGGAACAACTTATGACAAGTACGGAAACATAGTTGTAAAATATTTAAATGGAGTAAAAAGGACTCCTATGATAGCATTCGAGTAGACACTCAAACAAAAATAAAAAAAGCATTTACAAAAAAAATTCTATCTCTTGTAAAATTTAATTATTAATGATAGATTTATTCTTTTATAAACCTTCAAAAAAATAAAAATGAGATATTTACGACTGATAATACTATTACTTTTTGTCTTGGCTACTCCTGCTATGGTTAGCTCAGAAGAAAATGGGGTCCTATACTTGTGGGAAGTCTCTTCTGGACAAGTCTGGGAGACTTTTGGAGATGAAGATATACAACCAAAATTTGAAGGCATAATTGCAAATGGGAAACCAGTTGGTAATGGTGCTCTTTCTCTGCCAAATGGCAAGTTGATTGAAGGAGAATGGAAAAATGGTATAGAATGGAATACTACTCACATAAACAAAGATGGAATTATTGTTGGAATTTGGGAAAACGGAAGATGGAAATTAAAGTGGGGCAATTTATTTTTAATTGAGAAAGATGGTAAATGGGGATGGTTTGAAGAAGGTGATAAGAATAAACACACTAATTATATAGGAGGAGTAGAAAGAGTAGCTCCAAGTGGAGAAGGAGAATTGAATTTCATAGATGGCGAGAGTTATAATGGGGGATTTTCTAAAGGAAAATTTAATGGTTTAGGAACTTACTCTTGGCCTGATGGTAGTGAATATAAAGGGAACTACGAAAACGGAATTAAGAGTGGAGAAGGGACATATACATATTCCAATGGGAACAAATATGAGGGCGAATACAAAGCTAACAAACAAAATGGATATGGAAAATTAATTTTCCAAGATGGTGAGAGCTATATAGGTGAATTTAGTAAAGGAATTTTTAACGGACAAGGTAAATATTCTTTCAATAACGGTAGTGTATATGAAGGTCAATATCTTAACGGTATTAAAAGTGGCCAGGGAACATATACATATTCTAATGGTTACAAATACGTAGGTACTTTTAAAGATGGAGTATTTCATAATAATGGTGAGTTAACTTTCCTAGATGGCGAGAGCTATATAGGTGAATTTAGTAATGGGAAATTCAATGGGAAAGGTGAATATACTTTCCCAGATGGAAGTACTTATATAGGAGAATATAGTAATGGGAAAAAGAACGGTAATGGTGAATATACTTGGTCTAACGGTAATGATTATATAGGGCCATTTAAGAATGGGAATTTCCATGGCACAGGCAAATTGAATTTTCAAGACGGTGAAAAATATGAAGGAGAGTTTAGTGAAGGTAAATTTAATGGAGAAGGCAAATATAAATGGTCTGACGGCAGTGAATATGTCGGAGAATATAATTCAGGATTAAGGCATGGACAAGGAACTTATACATGGCCAGACGGGAGCAAATATGTAGGAGAATATAAAAATGGCCTAAGAGACAACCAGGGTACTTATTTTTATTCTAATGGGAATAAGTATGTTGGTTTTATAAAGAATGGGAAATTCCATGGTGAAGGAACATACACTTGGTCTGATGGAAGTAAAAAAGTGGGTGAATTCAGAAATGGGAAAGGATGGAATGTCTTAGGTTATGATAAAAATGGAGAAAAAAAATGGCAATGGGTAAATGGTAAATTATTAAAGTTATAAAATTTTTCATCAACTATTTGCTTATAGCAAGATAAAATATAATCCCAAATAATACTGAAAAGTTCTTTTCATTAAAATTCCAATTTAAAAGTCTTCATCAACATTTTAGAATGTCAAATTTGTTTGGTTCTATCTATGTCCCTCAAGGAAATTGAAAATTATTTAGAATGTAATTATGGAACAAGAAAAAATTAAGGGAAAATGCTTTTGTGGTTCCGTAGAGCTTGAAGTTTCGGGAAAGCCTTATGCAATGGGTTACTGTCACTGTAAAGACTGTTCAGCTTGGAGTGCAACTCCTATTAATTCATATAGTTTATGGGAACCTAATCAGGTAAAATTTACAAAGGGAGAGGCAAATATTGGAACTTATTTCAAAACGGAACACAGCAAAAGAAAATTCTGCAAAAAATGTGGTGGACATTTAGTCAATGATCACCCTGATTCCAATTTAGTAGATGTTTTTGCAGTAATTTTGGAAAATTTTAATTTTAAACCTTCAATTCATGTACATTATGGAAGTAGAACTGTTTCAGTAAAAGACGGGTTACCAAAGTTTAAAGACTTTCCAAAAGAATTTAATGGCACAGGGGAAATTATAAATGAATAACACATTCGGCAATTTTATTAAAAACATGAGATGCTTTCAAATTATATTATCATTTTTTATAATATCATTCATTGCAAATCCAGTTTATTCTAAAGAAATTGGTATTTTGTTTCTTTGGGAAATATCATCTGGAAGAAAAGCTTGGGAAAATTTTGGAGATGAAAAATTTCAACAAAAATACATAGGTTCAATTTTTAAGGGTAAGCCACACGGAGAAGGAAGTTTATCAAAAACTAATGGGAATAAAGTTAAAGGGATATGGAAAAATGGGCAAGAATTGAACACTAAGCATTTTGACGAAAGCGGTAAAGTTATTGGCGGTTTTGTAAAGGGGAGATTTATTGAAGGAAGCAATTTAAGAATAAAAACTGTCCTGTACCTTAGAAAAGTTAATGGGAAATGGGGTTGGTATGATGATGGTAATGTAGAAAAAGATTATAAATATGAGGGAACTATAGAAAATGGGAAGCCAAACGGGAGAGGTATATACTCATTACCAAATGGTAATCAATATATAGGTGAGTTCAAAGATGGTAAAAAAAGCGGTCATGGAACATACACTTATAAAAATGGAGATAAGTATATTGGGAAATGGAAAGATGGTAAAAAGTCTGCTCAGGGGACATTCCTTTACTCTAGTGGATCAAGGTATGAAGGGGAATTCAAGGAAGGTAAAAAACACGGTCAGGGAACTCTTATTTCAAAAAATGGAGAGAAATATGTAGGTAATTGGAAGAAAGGGAAAAAATCTGGATTGGGAAAAATAAATTTTGCAAGTGGTTCCATATTTGAAGGTCATTTTGAAAATAATAAAAAACACGGGCAAGGAACTTTCTTATGGAAAAGTGGAGCAAAAAGATCTGGTGAATTTAGAAAAAATAAACTTTGGAACGTTACAGAATTTGATAAAAATGGAAATATTGTTAAGAAATGGGTAAGTGGAATTAAAGTCGTTAATAAAAAAAAGGAAAAAATTTTGTTCCTTCGAAATGATAATGGGAAATGGATTTGGGACAAAATTGGGGATGAAAATAATGACGGGAAATATGTTGGATCACTAGATAAAAATGGCATCCCAAACGGAGCAGGTGTAATTGTATTTCCTGATGGTAAAAAATATGAGGGAGAATGGAAAAATTCAAAAAAACATGGAATAGGAACATTCTCATGGGTAGATGGGAAAAAGTATTATGGAGGATGGAATAATGGGAAAAAGCACGGGGAAGGTACTTACTTATGGCCAAGTGGGAATAGATATGAGGGAGATTTCAAGGATGATAAAAGAACAGGTTATGGTACATATATCTGGTCTAACGGAGATAAATATGTAGGTAAATGGAAGAATGGCAAAAAAAATGGTCATGGAACAATCTCTTTTTCAGACGGCAAAAAATATGAAGGGAATTGGGAAAATTCAAGAAAACATGGACAAGGCACCTTCACTTTTCCAGATGGAAGTAAATTAGTTGGAGAATTCAGACAAGACAAACCTTGGAATATC
>CACIWU010000070.1 GCA_902590435.1 uncultured SAR324 cluster bacterium
GACTCTGGAACATTAAAATCTGTATGCATTGTCAGTTTCTTACCGGAAACTATTTCGAATGAAGAATTACCTGTATGTGAGATAGATGAGGAAATAGAAGAGTCTTCTTTAACTGAGACTATTCCGCCTTCAAAGACAAGAGTCCCACTTTCAATAGTTGTTTCATCATCCAGTATTAAAGTTCCTGAAAGTGTAAGAGATTTTTCTAGTTTTAATTCCCCACCTGCACCATTTAGTTCCATAGTCCTGTTGCTGCCAATACCAAAATCTTCTGCTATGGTTAAAACTTTTCCTGATGAAACATTTATCCTGGACTCACCTTCATGATAAATATTATTAATTGTAGCATCTTGAGAAACATTTAAAATTCCTGTCTGCAACGAAACAGGAAATGAGAGTTTACTTATCTCTCCTATTCCATCTAAATTTAAGACACTGGCTGAATTACTTAATCTTAAATCACTACTATTAGCAAATGTTCCACCTCCAGTCAAAGTAAGTGGTGACTCTCCTAAATCAAAGGCATTACCTGAATATGTAAGACTTTTTCCGCTAGAAATATTTATTTCAGAACTAGCATTGTTAACAAATGAAGAAGAAACACTTATATCTGCAGCTACTTCAAGTACTCCTCCGTTTAAGGCGAGTGTGCCGCTTTCTATAATTGAATCTGGAGCACTCGATTTTAATGTTCCAGAAACAGTAAGCTTATCACTTAAAATAAGTTTACCTCCTGCAGATCCAACAAGTTCCATATTTTTCGAACTTGGAATTTCAAATGCATCAGTTAGGGTCAAAACTTTACCCGTCTTAACATCAACCAATGCACCGCCTGAAAGATTTAGTGTTTTTATTATAGAGTCTTGGGAGATTTCTAATTTACCTGTTGTTTGTTCCGCAGAAATTAAAACATTCTTTACCTCTGAAATTCCATTTAGATTTAAAGAACTTGCTGGATCATTAAGTGTCAAATTTTCAGTATTGGAAAAAGTTCCTTCTCCTGAAAGAGTTAAAACATTTGCCCCTAGACTAAATTCATCACCAGAATAATTTAGACTTTTATCTGGTGCTACAACCATACTGGAGTCTGCATCAATTGTAAGATTCGATGCAAGGTTTGTATTTTCATCCGCCTCTAATGTCCCTCCATTTAGCTCAACTGTTCCTCCAGAAATAGTTGTATTGGCTACTGATGAATTTAAAGTACCTGTAAGTATTATTTTATCTCCTACACTTAATGTTCCTGCTTCTCCCAAAATTTTCATTTCCTTTTCGGAAGGAATCTCAAAAGTATTTGGAAATGTAAGAGTCTTTCCACTCACAAAATTAATCTCCAAGAAACCATCATGAACCAAATTGTCCACAGAACCAGAGTTGGTGATTTTTATGCTGGGAGCACTTGATGTGTCTCCAGATGAAGTTTTTATATGACTGACTGTAATTGTTTCATCTCCCGCAAACTCAAGTTCACCTCCAACATTGTCGAGTATCAGGGCATTACTTCCATCATTCTTGAGAATTAAAGATCCCTCGCCATTCAAAGACAGACTACTTTCTCCTAGATTGATTGAATCACCTTCGTATGAAAGACTGCTACCATCAACTAGCTTTATTTTTGAAGAAGATAATAAAGAAATCTTTGAGCTACCGCTGATAGTGAAGTCATCGTCAATTTGCAAGGTACCACCGTCCAAAGCTATATCACCCTCAATCCATCCGTCTATACACAAGGTACCACCTGTATCAATTTTCACTCCTCCTGGTAGTTTCAGTTGTCCTTTTGGCTTGATTGGTAAGGACTCTGGGCAAGAACCTGTAATTGAAACAAATTGTAAAACCTCTAGCTTAGTTGTACCACCTAATGTTAGCATTGGGTTTTGGTTAGCTTGAACCGTAACGTTACCTACTGTCTGTTCTGCATTAGTTGTGATAGTTGAATCGGCAAGCAAATGAAAATTAGTAGTACTGTCAGTAGTTAAAGCCCCACCAGTTAAATCAAAGTTAGCACCTAAATTGATTTTTAGATCTATCGCATCAATAGTTAAACTATTCCCTGATGTAAGAGAAACATTTCCATTGATAGTAAACTCATCATTTAAGTCCAAAGTTCCTGCGCCTGAAAGAGATAATCCTTGAGTAGGAACAGTAAGAATCTCAGAAATATTCAATTTTTTTGCTGATGCAACTGAGAGGATAAGTTTGTCAGTTAGTTTAAGATTAGTCAGCGTAGAATCGGCAATCACTTCTAATCCTTTTGATACATTACTTGCAGCAGAAGCAGAAACATACCCAACACTTACATTGTCTAAGACCAAATGACTATTAGAGTTATTTAAACTCACAGATGAATTATCTGTATTTGAGAAGATTCCTCCTCCAAGCATTTTCAATTTTGACGCACCAAGATTAAAGGATGACCCTTGATAGGTCAGTGTTTTTGATGTATCGAAAGATAGAATTGAATCTGCACTCTGAGAAAGAGTATTACTCAGGACTGTATTTTCTTCGATCTTTATTTGTCCACCATTTAAATCTATATTCCCTGAAATCTGCTGCCCCTGAGCTAAAATTTCTCCACCAGAACCTATGATTAGCCCACCAATAAAATTATAAGATCCACTAGCATTTTGTAACTTTTGTGAGTTACCAACAGTAACCGGTTCCGTTACAGCTAATGTTATATCTTCTGAACCCAAACTCAAATTAGCACTTCCTGAAAGTGAAAACTTGCCTACATTTATATTTGTATTAGGAGAAAAAGTAATTTCAGTACCAAATGACATTTCTCCAATGGTCCAAGCTGAATCAGAACTAACTGAGAAACTATCAGTCAGAGTTAGATTATCAACTAAATTACCAGTAGTATTAGAGTTACTTCCAGAAATATTTAATCCGGCTAAACTTCCGCTGCTATCAACCTGAAGACGAGAAATTCTTGTACTGTCTGTTATAGAAAGTTTACTCGAAGGATCATCCAGAATCAGGTAGTTAGTATTATTGAAGTAACCACCACCAGTGAGTTTAAATGTATGGCTTCCAATTTCAAATTCATCACCAGAGTAATTCATAGATTTTCCAGACGAAATTTTCAGCTCAAATCCTTCATGCAATGCAACCTGCAACAAGGATCCTGAAAATGTCATATTCTCTTGTACTTCTATCTTCCCTCCAAGTCCTGATATCTTTACATCTGTTGAAAGGGTTCCCTCGTTATTAAGTTGAAGATTACTATTTGAATAAACCTCGATTAAACCATTTAAACTTTGATTTGGATAAATTGAAATAGGAGTGACATGACCCACCGTAAAATTATTCAAGGTAGATGTATTTTCGACTACTATACCTTGACTATCTGCTGCAGCTCTTACGTACTCTGCTGTTACTTCTGACAAAATCAATTGACTGGAAGCACCGCTTAGTTCTATTGCTGCTCCTGGATTGTCAAAAGTTCCTCCTCCAATTATACTTAATGCTGATGAACCAATTTCCAGAGCAGGTCCTTCGTAAACCAAAGTTTTTGTTTCAGTAATTTCTATTGTTGAATCTCCGGATTGAGTAAGTGTTCCCGAAATTGTTGGTGAACCAGTAGCTTTTAGTTTCCCGTTATTTAATTTGACTGGACCAGCAATAATTCCTGTAGTAGATAATTTCAAGATACTGTCTGATTGATCTAGAACGAGTGCACTATCAGCTGCATTACTTAAAGTTCCAGCTCCGGCTATAGAAAGAGTATTAGTACCTACATTGATTTCTCCACCTGTGTACGTAAGATTGCTCCCTGAAGTAATTGAAATGGTAGAGTCACCTCCAACACTGATTAATCCTGATACAGTCTGGTTTGATTCTGACTGCAGGGTTCCTTCTAAATTCAGATTACTTCCAAAAGTTCCTGTGCTAGTCAACTTAAGAGTTGACTCCTCAGCAATTTCAGATCCTCCGTTAAGCGTAATACCATCTGCAATTTTAAGTAATGCTTCGGCAAAAACTTTTAGACTACTGATAGTTCCTGATGCATTAACTACAAGACCCTTATTTGTATTACTATTTGCTGTAACGTTTACCCATTCTAGCGTCAAAGTGTCAGCCATAGAAAGAAGACTATCTGCGTTATTCAAGACAACGGCATTGGTATTTTTAAATGTTCCGCCACCTCTTAGCGTAAGGGTGTTTGCTCCAAGATATAATGCGTTTACGGAATAAGAATAAGTTAGTGTCTTACCAGTTGCTACGTCTATTGTTATGTCGCCTGACTGAGTAAGTGCTCCTGTTAAAGTAGATGTCTCATCTACATCAAGGGTTCCGCCAGTCATTGTAACTGAAGAGGCAAGAGTTCCCGTTTCATTGAGTTTTATTGATCCGGCTGACACTGTGACTGCACCAGACAATCTCTTACCGGTAGCAATTGATAAAGGTGTTATGTGTCCAACAGATAAAGATGTTATTGTTGAGTTAGCATCTACATCTACTCCCTTGTTCCCTGCAGAAGTACTTGCACTG
>CACIWU010000071.1 GCA_902590435.1 uncultured SAR324 cluster bacterium
CTGCAGAGCTTACTTTCACGGAAGAGAACAGGGGTACAGGACAAACAGTTACAGTCACAGGTGTCAATGATGATAATCCAGATGGGAAGCAGCAATACCAGATCATTTTTTCCATGACAGATCAGGAATCTGAAAACTTATCACTTTATAACCTTGATGATGATTACCCAGACACTCCTCAAATTGTTGTTACAGGTTCTCTTTTAAACTCAGGAACACTCACAGCACAAAATAGTGTAATCACTCTTTCCAGTGGAGCAGCAATGTCTGGAGGAAGTTTGGATATTACAGGCTCTACAGTTAATTTGAGTGATAATTTTACAAAGACTGCAGGGACACTAACATCAGGTACCGCAACTTTAAAACTTACAAATTCTTTAGGTATTACAAGTGATGCTGCAATTGGTTTTCAGGAAATTGATCTGGGAGACAAAGCGCTATCGCTCGGTTCACAAACATCTGACCTGACTATTACAAATCCAGTTACATTTAATGCAGATACAGAACAAATCATCTCTGGAGATGCTGATTTGACATTGACTGGTGGTTTAACTATGACCCAGGGAAAAATCTCAACTAGTACCGGGAGTGGAAGCGGGACCATTAGATTAGGGAATGTAAGTACTGTCGCTGCAGGTGGTATTCTTGATTTACCTGGAAGTACTTTGATTCTTGATGCCGGACTGACTGTGCTGGGAACTTTAGTAACGGATGGCTATTCTACCCTAACACTTAATAACAATGCTCTTGACCTTTCCGGTGTGGACGCTGGTGGTATTCTGGAAGTGAGTGGTTCTTTGAATCTTGACGGCATCACACTTAATGAAAAGTCAACCATTAAACTTAGCGGAGCTACTACATTTACAAGTTCAAACCCTATTTCCGTAAAGACAGTTAATATGCAGGGAAATGGTATGGCTCTTGGTTCGGCAACAACCGATCTTACGATAGCTGAAGGTATGACAATAGACAGTTCTGGGATAGATACTGGTGGAGCTGATTTTACAACAAATGGACCTCTTACAATTACTTCTGGCGGGATTAGTTCTTCCGGTGGAACATTGACGTTCGGGGCAGGGTCAAATGGATCTTCTATGACTGAATTTTATACTGGGTTTGTGTTAACTAATACTAATCTAGTTTTGAATACCGATTTAGCCTTCAACTCGATACAATTGATGGGGACTTCGGCTGTAGAAACAAATGATAATTCTCTCACTCCAACTTTTTTAAATATTGGTATTCAAGATGAGTTCGATTTTACTGGATTAGTTACTGACAATACTTATTTTACACTTGAAGCAGATTCAAGTATTACAAATACAGGAGCTCTCAAATTAAAAAGTGTTGATACCAAAAGTTATACTTTAACTGTTGCTCAAGATTTGGACGTGACTCTCTCAGAAACTCTTCAATTAACCGAGAATGATGGAAAAGTTAAAATGGGAGGGGGTAAACTTACACTTGAGAAGGGCGGAGTATTGTTTGCCGGTGAACTTGATTTGACTAATAGTACTCTAGGACTTGAGGGACCTTTTATGAATCTTGGAGGAATACTGACTACAGGAGTTAGTACTCTCTCTTTGCTGGCAAATACGAAATTTATATTGGGGAATGAAGTAACTTTTGATAACTATGAGCCTAATGGATGGGGACTTTTGCTTTATAATAACCAGCAAACAGGAGATAAAAGTCTTACACTTGGTACAAACCTAACTGATATAATTATTGAACCAAATGATGAATCTTTAACAAGTGGATTTGTGAGTGGGTATGAAAACAATGGTCAAGATGAAACATTTGATTCAAATACTCATGCAATTGGTATTGCAGCGAATAATACAATTCTTTCAATAAATGGAAATATAAGTTTTAGAGATAATGCAACTATTAGTTCAAGCAGTAATGGTCAAGTCTCACTAGGAAATATAAATATTGAGAATGGAAACATAACCACAAATCAAAGTGCATTGACTATTGCAGGGGGAAATGTAGGTGAAGATGGTCTCCTATCAATAGGCTCCATGAGCACCTTTAATCTCGGAGAAGATTTGACGGTTGGAGGTACCTTAAAGCTAAGTGATGAAGTTTCTCTTAACATAGGGAATAGCTTAATAGATGCATCTGGTGGTGATCTTGAACTTGCAGGAACAGTTGACCTGACAAACTTTACAACAAACTTTAATACAACCATCCAAATTGATTCATCAGCAACATTATCTCGTACGGATTCAGGAGCAAATACTGTTGGTGACCTTTTACAAGATGGAGGATCCACCTCACTCACCGTAAAAGATATGAACCTTACTGTTGCAGGTGCAGCTCAGTTTGATAGTAGCAATATCACTTATAGCAACGGTAATCTGACGTTTCAAAATACACCCAGCATGAGCAACTCGAGTTCGATTCAATTAAGTAACGGTGAGCTGATACTGCAGGGAGGTATAACATTAAATGACCAAAGTTCAGTATCTTTAACAGGATCTATCATCAAGCCAACTGGTTTAGTATCTCTAGGTAGTGGATCACTGAATCTAGACGGAACATCATCTGCCGTCCTTCAGGGAGAAACGACTCTATCAAAGAATGGTGCGATATACTTAACCGCTCTCAGTTTAAATGGAAATACATTTTCACTTGGTAGTAATGTTACAGACCTTTCCATCAATGCTGCAATGAGTATTGCAAATGGAGAGACTCTAAATATTGCAACTAGCAATCTGTCAATGGGAAGTACTCTAACTATTGAGAATGGAGGAAGTATTTCGTCTAGCAGCGGTAATATCCAAATTTTGGGAGCCTTAACTCTTGGAGGTAGTCTAGTGCAGGGAGGCGGCGAACTGAACATGATTGGAGGTGGAAGTGTTGGAACAGGCGGTGCGCTTGATATAAAAGATTCAGTTCTTAAAATGGGTGCGCAGCTCAGTATTACAGGGAAGCTTGTTGTTAATAGTGGCACAACATGGAGTGGCTTAGGAGGAACAGTAGACCTTACTGCAGGTACATTTGAATCAGGCGGCGGAACCTTCGAATTAAATTCTTTCCAAGTTGGTGAGAATTCTACTTTCAGTTTAACCGGAGCGACAACAATAGTAAGCTCAAACGATTTAACACTTGGAAATCTTGAACTAGGCGGCAACAAACTGATTCTTGACTTTGGTGACAAAGCTCTTATCCTGCCGAAAACACTTGCTATGGAGACAGCGAATTCTGTCATTGAGACAGGTGTATCCCGCCTTACACTTTCAAATCCACTTCAGCTTAACAAAGGATCAATTACTTCCACGGACGGTACTCTTAGTTTTGCAGGAGGCCTAACCCTCGGAGCAGACGGGACACTTGATGTTACAGACAGTACCTTAAGTACTGGTGGAAACTTGGAATTGAGTGCAGGTACATTTACTACTAGTGACAATTCTGAACTGAATTTAAGTGCTGCAACTACACTTTCCACAAGTTCAATGGTTACTTTCGAAACTATTAAATTCGATTCAAATGCATTAACCCTAGGTACTGAGTCGACACATATTAAGCTATGTCCATCAGGTTCAATACGTACTTATCCACAGACAACATTTAATACGGGACCGGGAAGTCTTACTATGACATGTGAAATGAGATTGAGTCGTGACTCACAATGGTCATCTACCGGAGGGACTATTACATTAGAAAATGGAGGATTTGTTCCTATGACCTCAACATTGTCAATTTCTAATTCAACATTGAATTTAGGATCTTTTATTAAAGTCATGGGTACTGAAGGATCAAAACTTTATCTAAATAACACAACTCTTAATACAAATGGAAATTCAATTGAGATATGGACTAATCTTGAAGTTGAAGGTAACCAGGATTTAAGTGGGGTAGACTTAAGTAATGGTGGTACATTCAGTCTTGCAGGAGACGCAACGATCAACTCTGACGCAGCTCTAAAAGTCAGTACACTTAACCTTGAAGACAATGTCCTGACCCTTAATGATGCAATGGCAGGATTGGAAGTCTCAGAGCCAGTTACAATAAATGCCGCAGATGAAGGAATAATAACAGGTGATGCGGACCTGAATCTCGGGACTCTGAATGTCACTGCAGGGACTCTATCATCAACCGGCGGAACACTTACTCTTCAGGGCAATGCAACATTTGCAACTGGATCGGTATTTAATACTGCTGACAGTACCATCAGCCTTGGTGGTAATTTGGATGTTGCAGATACATGGAACAGTAATGATACAACTAGCGTTTCATTGACTGCCCCAATAACGATCTCTTCAACAGCTCCAATTAGCGTTTTGACACTAAATACCAATGGTTATAATTTAACCTTGGGATCAGCAACAAGTGATTTTACTGTTGCAAATAACTTGTCGCTTTCCAATAGTGAGACAATTAAAACACAAGGAGCAGATCTTATTTTACAAGGCTCAACAACCATAGC
>CACIWU010000072.1 GCA_902590435.1 uncultured SAR324 cluster bacterium
AGGACGAATTGAAATCATTAGCATAGCTAACAATGGTAGTATCCAGAAAATAAGTGCTACATAAAGAATTACGCGGTAACTTAATCGCACAGTAATATTTGATTTTTGTATAGGTTGTGGAAACATTACTAAAGCCTTCCTTTTTCATTTAACCAGACTCTAAAAAGGAACCAGGCAATATATATATCAAGTAAAAAAAATAATATCGTCGCCAAAGCAGCTCCATATCCCATTCTATAATTAAAAATCGCCTGCTCTACCATTTCATAAGCTAGCACAGTTGAACTTCCCCATGGACCTCCACGAGTCATTATTGCTACGAGGTCAAAACTTCTTAAAGCCCCTAAAACAGAAACAACAACTGCTATGAAAGTCGCAGGTCTTAATTGAGGAAGAATAACGTTCCAAAACATTTTCCAACCCTTTGCTCCGTCAATTCTTCCGGCCTCCACAATTTCTCTATTGAGTCCAGCCAAACCAGTCATGTATAAAATAAGGCAGTATGCTACTTGAGGCCAAAGGGCAGCTAAAATTATTCCGAAAGTAACAATTTCCTCATTTGAAAGTACTGCTATGGGTTGAAACCCTAAAGATTTTAGAAAAAAATCTAGTAATCCATACTCAGGATTATAAAACTGAGAAAAAACGAGCCCTACAACTACAGGACTAACAACAAATGGAAAAAAGAAAATAGACTTTATGAATCTTAATTCAGTAAGATTTTGATTGAGGAAAATACTTAGTCCAAGGCTAATTAAAGGAGCTAAAAGGAAAAAAATAAGCCAAATCAGATTATTCCAAATTGCAGTATGAACTCGATCATCTTCCCACATTTCAATGTAGTTCCCAAGTCCAACCCAAAACATTTCGCCAACACCATTCCACTCATATAAGCTTATCCAAAGGCTGGAGAAGATTGGATAAACAACATATACTGTAAATAACAGCATTGCCGGAGCTAAAAAAAATACTGGTGTTAATCTTAGTTGATTCCTATCCCAGAAATTTACTTGCATGGAAAGTGGGCAGGTAATCCCTGCCCAAAAAGTGGTTATTTTTTGAAAATACGCTTGCGTACTTTTTCTATTCGCTTACGTATCTGTTTTTCGCGGTCTGGCTTCACCATAAATTCCTGAAATCCTTTCATACCTTCCTTCGCCATTTCAGGATTAGTATCTCGGTCATAAAACTGTGCTAAACCAGCTGACTCACTAAGGACTTTAAAGCCAATTTTTAAAAATTTATCAGTTGGTGCAGCTGATTGATTGTTAGTAGGTAACATCCCTTCTACTTCTGCAACCATTGATTGAACTTTAGGTTTTGCTAGAAATGCCAAAAATTTTCTGGCATCAGCTTTGTTTTTAGCTTTTGTTGGTATGTGCACAGAATCTGTTGGTGCTTCCTCCCACGTACGAACATTTCCATCTATAACCGGAAATTGAAAGTAACCAATCTTTCCTGAAAGGCCACCTTCCTTTAAATTAGGTACTACAAAGTTCCCCATCAAGTACATTGCTGCATCTCCATTTATCATAGGAGCTTGTCCTTCCTGCCAGGACAAAGACGCATGATTTTCTATAAAATAACCTTTCCTCGCCAAGTCACCCCAAATATCAAAAACTTTATCCAGACGATTATCTTCATAAGATATATTACCATCCATTAATGACATATGAAAATCATATCCATTAACTCTTAAATTAAGAAAATCGAACCAACCTGCAGCTGTCCAGAGATACTTTGTCCCTATAGTAAATGGAGTAACCCCATTCTTTTTAAGAGTTCTACATATATACATCAAATCAGCAATACTCCTTGGTTCCCCAAGTCCATATTTTTTAAAAATATCTGTCCTGTAATATACACCCCATTGATAGTAAGTTAAAGGCACCCCCCACTGCTTACCTTTGACAGTCATGGTAGATCTTGCTGCAGAGAGTTGACTATCCAAACCATTTTTTGCCCAAACATCACTAACATCTTCAAAAAGACCTTGATCAACAAAGAACTTCATCCTGTTACCTGAAAACCAATTTACAACATCAGGAGGCTCTGCCTGAAGAAAGTTACGAATCGCAGTCTTATATGCTTCATGATCATAAATTGTCATTTCAACTTTAATACCCGGGTTTTCCTTCTCAAACAATGGAATTATCTGTTCTTTCCATAATTTCTGGGTATTAGCATTTGAGCTGTTTTGTGTTATTTTAAGAGTACCTGCCATAGCGGTTGTTATAACAACCGAGACTGTTACAATAATACTAATAAATAGCTTCATTTTTTCTCTCCTTTAATGTTAAGACTTAATGAACAAAAAAACCAAAAACCACATAATAAATTTCCTGTAAATATTTCCGAATTTATTCATAAATAGCTTTCTCAAGCTATCAAAAAAAATCATATAGACTTATATAAAACAGTGAAATAATACAAAATGTAATCTTTCAGAATTTTTTCCAGTAGCCAAAAATTAATACCGCTACTAAAAACAATCCAAATAAATATAAATTAATTTTCAATAGCAACATCCCCGCTGATTTTTTTTCAGCAAAGTAAGTGTAAATTATCATATTACTTTACAATTGCAACCTTAATTTTTGTATATACTAATATGAGGTAATTATAACTTTTTTAATTAAATTTTGGAATCATATCACCATGAGCCATTAAAAGATCATTAACAAGATTCCAAATTTCATCTACTGAAAGTTCTGCCGCAGTATGAGGGTCAAGCATAGCAGCATGATAAATATATTCTTTTTTGCCTGAAAGGGCTGCTTCTACAGTTAATTGCTGAACATTAATATTGGTCATCATCAGCGCAGAAAGATGTGGAGGTAGTTCTCCAATTTTCAAAGGATGTATACCTTTTCCATTAATTATACATGGTACTTCTACACTTATATTGGTAGGAAGATTTTCAATAAACCCTTTGTTTGATACATTCCCATTTATAGTAACTTCTTTATTATTTTCCAATCCGTTGATAATCGATGCGGCATACTCATGACTTTGACAAAGTTCCATTACCTGATTTTTATCTTCAAGTTTTTTCTTCAGTTCATCCCATTCAGCAATCTGTTTTTCACACCTTGTGATATACTCATCCAGTGGAATATTATATTTTTCAATAAGGTCTGGACGATTTCTTTTTATGAACCAAGGTGTGTATTCTGAGAAATGTTCACTTGATTCAGTTACAAAATATCCTAATCTTTTTAGCATCTCGTATCTAACTTTGTTATCTTCAGGTACTGTGCCTTGATCAGCAAGCTGCCTTAGGCGAGGGTACAAATCTTCTTGTACACCATTATTGTTTTTTTCAAACCTAAGGTAAAAAGACATATGATTTATTCCTGCACATAAATAACTAATTTCAGAAATTTTTTCATTAAGATCCTTAGCTAGTTGTTCTGCAGTTCCTTGAACACTGTGACATAGTCCAAGCATAGAAATTTCAGGCATCAATCTATTTATTGCCATGCATAGCATTACCATTGGATTTACATAATTTAAAAGTATTGCTTGAGGACAGACTTTCTCAATGTCAATAAGTATTTCTCTTATAATAGGAATTGTCCTTAGAGCTCTCATTATTCCTCCAACACCAAGTGTATCTGCAATGGTTTGTCTAAGACCATATTTCTTTGGAATATCAAAATCAATTACTGTTGAAGGCTTGTAACCGCCTATTTGCATCATAAGTATCACGTAATCCGCTTTATCTAGCACTTCTAGTCGATTCATTGAAGCTAAAATGGAAGTATTTAAACCAAGTTGTTCTGCAATTCTTCTTGTAACAATCTCAGATGTTTCTAGTCTTTCTCCATCAATATCATGTAACCCTATTTGTATATCACCAGCTAATTCTGGAGTCAGTAAAACATCTCCAACCAATCTTTTGGCAAAAACTGTGCTTCCAGCTCCTATTAGAGCAATTTTTGGCATATCTATAATCTCGTAAATTTGAAGTTATTTTATTTACTATACTAAAAAATTTTGTCAGTTTCTTTATAAAATAAAGTCCCCCCTTTTTTTAAACCCGAGCTAATTTTATAAGTTCATTTCTCATTTTCTGTATTTAATTTATATAAAATGTTTCATAGGACTTTCACTTAAAACATTTTCCAACTCTAACAATAGATGCCTTGCATCATTTTTTGAAAAAACCATAGGTGGCTTAAATTTTATAACATTAAGCGCTGGTCCTTCAGTACTAAGTAAAATCTTTCGTGACTTCATCCTTTCAACCAAATAT
>CACIWU010000073.1 GCA_902590435.1 uncultured SAR324 cluster bacterium
TTATGGAAAATTGTTGATGATGAGGATTTTTTATGGTAGAAAAAATAATATTATATCTTATTTATTCAAAAAAATTTAACTATCTTTTCTAAATCGATCAGACTACAAATTCCTCAAAATTTCTTTTGAGATAAAATTTGTAATTACAAAAAAACGATGATATCTTTTGTACAGTTTGAAGTTGAATTATTTAGGATAAAAATTGAAAGTTTGGCTTACAATATTAATTATTCTAGTTCTTGAGGTGATATATTATTTTTTAAATAGAACTTTTTTTAAAAGAACATTTAAGCAAATTAATATTTGGGAATGGCTCCTTGTGATTTTAATAATACCTTCTATTTTTGCTTATCTTTACTATAAACAATCTAATCAAATTCCATAAATTAATTAAGGTAAAATTTTTTAATCTTTTAAAAGAGTTTCAAAAATAATAAGACAAATAAACTTAAAAAACCACAAGTGGTTGCTCTTGTGCTACACAGTTTTATTAATTATGCTTTTGAATTTGTTAAGTTGTGCATTCTTGAGTTCAAGAGAAATTTCGGAGAGTGATAACAAAAAACATCATCTTCCAGATGGGACTTTTAAAAATAGATTTGACAGTTCCATAGATAAATCATTTTCAGATCTTATTAAATGGTGGTGGAATGGTGAAACGCCGGAAGATGTTGATTTTGAAATTGCTGAAAATGATCCACAATTTTTAAAAAATAATAAGGAGAGTCAGACACTCACATGGTTAGGGCACTCAACTTTATTAATACAATATGATGGAATCAATATCATAACTGATCCACATCTAACTCAAAGAGCATCCCCAGTTAGTTTTGCAGGACCTAAAAGGTATACTAATCCAGGCTTATCTGTAGAAGATTTACCTGAAATAGATCTAATTGTTATTTCTCATAACCATTATGACCACTTAGATAAATTAACGATTGAGAAATTATTTGAAAAACAGGTTAAAAACCCTCCTAGAATTTTTGTCCCTTTGAAACTAAAGGAATGGTTTGTCAATTTGGGGATAGAAAATGTTGTGGAACTAGACTGGAATGAAAGTGAAATATTTGGTGAATGGATTATTCATGCTGTCCCAGTCCAACATTGGAGCTCCAGAACTCCATGGGACCGTAATAAGACACTTTGGGCTGGATGGGTATTGGAGAAAGAAGGGTTTCGTTTTTTCTTTGCAGGCGATACTGGCTATTCAAAAGATTTTAAAAATCTTGGTAAAAAGTTTGGCCAGTTTGATTTAGCTGCAATTCCCATAGGAGGTTATGATCCTAGATGGTTCATGAAATCCTCTCACGCAAATCCTGAAGAAGCAGTTAAAATTCACATTGACATTAATTATCGTTATTCTGTGGGCATTCACTGGGGGACTTTTATTTTAACGGATGAGCCATTAGATGAACCTCCAAAACTTCTTAAAGTTGCAGCCGAAAAATCAGGAATCAAAAAAGATGAATTTTTTGTTATGAAACATGGCGAAACTAAAATATTAGACTTTTTGAAAATAACTCAATAATCAAAATTATTAGCAAAAATTTATACAAAATAGTATCTTATATCTAATAGAAAATCTTTTGAATTTTTTGACGATTGCATTAATTCCTCTACTTTGCAAGGATTTATATTTCTTTAATTACTTATTCAAAGTTTTTTTATAATTTAAGTTATTATTTTTTTTCAAAAATGAAGAGCTAGTATTAAAAATTTTAATATATATAATCGACTTTAAATATTTTTATGACAGATTTTTTCAAAAAAATTGGATTCCACATTATAATTTTTATTATCCTGTTATTATTTTCGATTTCTTGTGGTTTAGTGAAAGTGGAGGATGATGATTCTAGTACAAGTTCTTCTTCAACTACTACTCCATGTTATGAGACGTCTCCTTCTGAAAAAGGTTCTTGCTCAATCACCAGTTCACTATCAGCTTCCACAAGAGTCCCTCTTCTATTAGTTAGAGTACAGTATAAAGATGCTTGTTTTACAAGTGATGAAACCACTTGGGCAAGCAAAATGTTTGGTACAAGTGAAGGACAATTGAATCACTACTTGGATGAAACTACTTATGGTAAGTATCAGTTTACACCTATGCCAGAAACTTCGGGATGTACGAATGATGGAGTTGTCACAGTTGATATTTCCGAAAATCATCCTGATACTCAAAAAAATTCATGGAATTCACATGCTTTTACAGCAATTCAAGCTACAAATGATTATGTTAATTTCGCGGATTATGATAATGACAGTAATGGTAGTATTAGTATTTCTGAACTTCAAGTGATCTTTCTTGTCGCGGGAGGTGAAAGTGCTTCAGGTATAAATTCTCCTGGTGGTGTATGGGGAATGGCATCACAATTAACTCTAGACTCCGATGGAGACGGATATGTATACAATACTCCATGTACAAGTATTACAGATGATTGCAACGGTGTAGAATTGGACAACGTTAAGTTTTTAGGATTGCATTCTACTGGACAAAACGGTTTTTCTCAATTTGGAGAACGACAGGGATCAAGTTCTATTAATACTTGGGATGCTACAATTGGAGTCATGGCTCACGAATTAGGACATGCATATTTTGGATTACCTGATTTTTATGATACTAGAGATCCAGCTTTAAATTCAGGAATAGGTAGTTTTGGAATTATGGGTGCAGGTGTATGGGGTTCCAAAACATCAAGTGAAAAAGCAGGTGCTACTCCGGTACATTTTAATGCATGGTCAAAAGATAATATTAGTGCATGTTCCCCTCAAACTGTTAATAGTGGATCAAGCAACCTGACATTGCCAGCAGTTTATCAGAGCAGTATTCATGCATCTTCCTGCGGTATATACAAAGCTACAACATCTACAAGTGGTGAATATTTCCTTTTTGAAAACCGAAGTTCTGGCGGATACGATCAAGGATTAAATTATCTAATTCTAAATGGTAATACAGATAGCGCTATAGGAACTAGTTACACCGGGGGATTAGCTGTATGGCATATACAGGATAACTTGAGTTCTTCTTGTTCGGTTTATAATAATTGTGTAGCACAGTCTCCTAAAATGATAGACTTGGAGGAGGCAAATAACGGAGATTTAGATGATGCATCATCCAATGGAAGGACAACTCATTTGTTTTATAACGGAAATAGCGCTACTTTTGACAATGATAGTACTCCAAACAGCAGGCTTAACGATGGCACTTCTTCAGGAATATCTGTGACTAGTATTAGTGCTGCTGGTGATAATATGACTTTAACCATTAGTAAATAAGAGATATATGAAACTAACTGTATTAACTTTTGCCTATCTTGCCTTTTTTGGAATTAGTTTATGGGCTGTACCGGCAGCTCCATTTCTTATTACATTTGCCCAACCTGATGGATCTACCTTTCAAGCACATCTTCGGGGGGACGAGCATTTTAATTGGATTGAGTCAAAAAAAAAGAAGATCATAGTCAAAAATAAAACTAGTGGTTTCTTTGAATTTGCATTGTTAAAACTTGATATTGACAGCAATTTTGAACTTGTACCTTCAGGTATTCCAGTTATAAAACTTGGTGAATCCAATCTACGTTCTGTTTTAAATATTCCCAAAATTTCTAGAAGACAGTTAGTTAAGATTCGGCAGAGGAAAATTGCAGAAAAAAGAAGTATTAAGATATTGCCTGCAGAAAAATCTAATGAAAAATAAACACTTTTTTAAAAAATTGAATTTAACTAGATTGAGCTATTCTAATTCCTAAATAGCACATTCCTAAACAGACAGTTGCATTTGCAACTATGTTAAGGCAAGCTCTCCAATAATTCCCACTCATTAATAATTCTAATGAATCGTAGCTGAAAGTTGAAAATGTTGTAAAGGCACCTAAAAATCCAACTGTTAGTCCAAGTCTAAGAACGTTGTTAATATCTGGACGATCAAGAAAAAATGTAGATAACCAACCCAAAGCAAATGAGCCCAGTATATTTACTGCAAGAGTTCCATATGGTAAAAAATCTCCTAAAAAGCGCCCCATTTCCTTAGCCACAAGGAATCTGGAGACTGATCCTAATCCACCTCCTATAGCAATTGCAAGAATTGAAAATTCAGACATTCAAATTACCAAATTTAAAGTGACAATATTTAAATGTTTTTTGAAATTGATAAAATCTTATCAAACAAGGAATTTAGCAAGTTCCTGTCTTTCATGAGGAGCATGGATAGGGTTC
>CACIWU010000074.1 GCA_902590435.1 uncultured SAR324 cluster bacterium
GCATCTTTAAAGTTTAGTTCATAATTGCTTGGAGGGAACAACCAAAAAGGTAAACTCAAAGAAAAAGCAACAATCGCAGAAATAATTAGAGAATTTAAATCTCCTTCCAAAAAAACTAAAGAAGTTATGATAGGAAATAACATTGCAACACTTGTTACTAAAAGCAATTTCCCAATTACAAACGCTATGGAATGGAAATGCATTTTGTTAATTAATTTAGTTTAAAAATCAATCAATAAATTGTAAAATCATACATAAAATAATTTGCCAATAAAATACAAATTATAAGTTGCATCAACTATTATTAGTTTACAGATTATAAAAAATTATGAAATACGTTATTATTTGATAGATTAATTTTTAAGATGGAGCAAACAAAATGTTTTTTTGGAGATAGAATAATAATTGACCTATTCAGATTAGATCTTCAAAATAATAACTATATTAAGTTATTGACTGAAAGGATTTAATGCAAAGTATTTTTGTCTATTATTCATTTAAAAATACTTATTTGAAAAAAAATATGACCAACCAGTTATAAAATGGATCTACATACGTTTTGAAGAATGTTAATTTTTCACTTTAACGTTCAAAATAATATGTTTCCTTTGAAAAAAAATATTATTTTACCAAATCTTTTATTGTTCTAAGAATATTAATCGAGTTGCTCTCTGAAATAGGATAATCAAAAACTAGCAGACTTTTTTTAGTTTTTCCTTGTAATAAAGGATAAACCATAATTTCTCTTAATAGAATGTTTTTAATACGGTAAAAATCCTGACCTTTTTGAGTGCCTTCAAAATAATTTTTAAAGATTTTTTCAAACTGGTCCGAGTTTAATTTTTTCAGTGGGACACTTACCTCATCTGCACGCTTTTGCTTTATATGATATATTAATTCCTGCTGAATCGAACCTTCTATATCATCAGCATTTTGCCTATTAGTGTTACTAATAATTGCTATGCCTTTGACTGAGTTTGCAATAATGTTTCTGAATAGATCATCCATTACATTCTCCCAGTCTTTTCTCATTACTTCATGAGGATGGCTATCAAAAATTTTGTTTTTTAAAAAAAATCCCATAATACATTAGAAAATAATTTTTATTATTCTTATACAAAATATATCTAAAAATAGATTATAATAACATCTTATTTGTTTAGATAACTAATTTCATGATAAAATGTTTTTTTAAAATTTCCTAGCTATTCATTACATTGAAAAATTTTCTAAAAATACCTGAAGAAAAACGTTCATTAATAAAAAAGATCAGAAACTGGTTAATAACTTTTTTCCTCACAATATTAATTCGATTCATAGGAATTACTACCAGAGTTAAGCAGGTAAATAATAAAGTTTTAACAAAAGTAATAAATAAACACGGAAGTGTGATTTTAGCTACTTGGCATCAAAACATTTTTTTTAGCATATGGTTACTTCGTAATAAAGAACTAACTGCGCTAATTAGCAGCAGTGAGGATGGAGAAATAATCAGCAATGTCTTCAAACAATACGGTTATCCTGCAGTAAGAGGTTCGACTACCAGAGGAGGAATTCCTGCACTTAAACAACTAATTGATTTGCTAAAGATAGGAAAATCTGTTGCAATCACCCCTGACGGTCCTCTAGGCCCTCCTGAAAAAATTCAATCTGGAGTAATCTTACTAGCTAAATATGCAGATATACCAATTATTCCATGGCACTATGAATCTCATAACCAATGGAGACTAAAAAGCTGGGATAAACACAAAATTCCCAAACCCTTTTCTTGTATCGTTGAATCATTTGGAGAACCATTCTACGTCCCTAAAACACTTTTACCTAAAGAAGTACCTTTAGTCTGTGAAAAACTAGAAGATATTTTAAAGGAACTGACCAAAAATACCTTGGAGCAAATTCCATTTACAAATAAATCTTCAAAAAATTGAAAAAACAAATTTCAAAACTTTTTTCAAAAAAATTTATTGTATATAAATATTGTTCTTTGTTTCGGCATCAATTAATAAAAATGATTTGTGCGATTACGAATGCAAAAAAAAGTATGATCCCAATAACTGCGATTGAGCCTGGAGAAAACAATCTATTATCTGAATACGCTTCCAAGGAATTTAATCTTTTAGACCTTGATGGCTGAATATTCTTTGACGATATTTTTTTAGTTTTAATTTTTGGAGGCATTAGATTAGTATTTTTGAAGTTTTTTCCCCTAATAGTTCTTACTTATAAATATTTGCAAAATAAGAACCATCTAAAAAAATATTCTAAAATACTATCCCCTTAAAAAACTAAATTCGGCTTTTATGATTTCGTAAATAATGATCTACGAGAACCAAATTAATCATGGCCTCCACCATGGGAACAGCTCTTGGTAAAACACACGGATCATGACGACCTTTTGCACTTATCTTGACTGCTTCACCAGATCTACTTACTGTTTCCTGTTCAAAGTTTATTGTCGCTGTTGGTTTGAAAGAAACCCTTAAATCAATATCATCACCATTGGATATTCCCCCTTGAATACCTCCTGAATGGTTAGTACTTGTTTTAATATGACCATTCTCAATTACAAACGCATCATTATGCTCTGATCCTTTCATTTTCACAGAATCAAACCCCAATCCAAACTCTATTCCTCTTGTAGCAGGAAGAGACATTAAAGCCTTTGATAAATCTGCAGTAAGTTTATCGAATACCGGTTCTCCTAAACCAGCAGGAACATTGCGAACTATTGCACGAATAATCCCTCCAACGCTATCACCAGCCTTACGAACTTCAAGTATGTGTTTAATCATAGCATCTGAGGCTTTCTTATCGGGGCATCTCACAGCACTTTTTTCAATCATATTCGGACTAATAGAATTTTTTTCAATTTTTGATTTTATTTCATGAATTTGCTCCACCCATGCAATCGTTTGGATATCCTCCCAATATTTCAACAATTTTTTTGCTACTGCTCCTGCAGTAACTCTAGCTATTGTTTCACGAGCACTTGATCGTCCACCACCCTTCCAATCTCTTATTCCAAATTTTTTTTCGTAAGTGTAATCAGCATGGCTAGGCCTATAAAGATCTTTAAGATGATCATATGCATTAGGTCTCGCATCTTCATTGGTAACCATTACTGAAATAGCAGTACCGGTAGTACGTCCTTCGAATACTCCTGAAAGAATGATTGCCTTATCGCTCTCCTTTCTTTGAGTTGTTATTTTACTTTGACCGGGTCGCCTTCTATCGAGTTCATATTGAAGATCTTCTTCACTTAAATCAAGACCAGAAGGACAACCATCAATAACCACTCCTACTCCTCCTCCATGTGACTCGCCCCAAGTTGTAATCCGAAACAATCGACCTAAACTATCACCCATTTTTTCAAAATTTATTCTAAATTTGCAAATTCTTTCTATTTATAACTACTACAAGCATAACCATTTAGGTTTTAAGGTGCAAGAAACTTGGTCATCCAATCTTGCAATTTGAGTCTAATAAGACTAAAATTTATATACTATAAGTGAAATATCTTAGCAATCTCGTTAAGATTTAATAATATTTTTTCAAATATGAGACAACTTCGCAAGAATGGTTCTAAATGGTTAATGTATAGCTCTATGGGCTTAGAGCTTGGACTTTCAGTAGTTGTCGGATTTCTAATTGGTAGTTGGTTAGATAAATGGTTAAAAACAGAACCTTATTTACTTTTGATATTTGGAATAGCAGGAATAATTGCTGGTTATAGGAGCATTTATAGATTGGTAAAAAGAGTGCAAAATGAATCAGGATAGTATATTTACAAAAATTAAATATTTTTTCATACACAAAGTTATAAAGAAAAATTTAATTTAAATAATTTGCGAATTTATAAAATAATAAATTTGATTTAGAATGTTTGTTTTAATACCACTTAGAACATTTGCGTAATTTAATGATACCCAAAGTTTTAAAAAATATTACCAAAAAACCCCTTCCAAAAGATCTTTCAATGCCAATTAAACAAGCCAATTTTTTTCAAAACTTGCTTTTGGTAGTAAGTTTTTTTCTGATTTTGGGGACAGCAATTTTACACCTTGACCTTGTCCCTTCTGTCCTGCTAGGATGTGCTGTTGTTGGTTTTAATTATTTTTGGACAATCAAATTTGTCCGAAAACTTCTGATAGATCAAAAATTTCAAGCCTTAGATATAATCTTTATACTCACTAAATTTGGAATTTCTGTTATA
>CACIWU010000075.1 GCA_902590435.1 uncultured SAR324 cluster bacterium
GACGAAATGTTAGGAGAAAATATAAAGGAGGAGCTTCGATTTGTTAACGAGCTTAAAAATGAATTAAAACCAATTTTTGAAAGGATTAATGCTAAGAAATTGAAGAAAAAATCACAAAAATTAGTAAAACAAAAAAAAGAAACAGAATTTGAGAATAAAACTCTTCATAAAAATAATGCAAAAAATAAATCCTTACATTCGGGGAAGTCAAATCAAAACCAAATAATTGGGAAAAAAGCTATTTATGATCCATTCGAGCCATTTGAAATGGTAGCAATAAAAGATGCTTGTAAAAATATGACATCCTCCGAAGGCAAAATGATTTTTCATGTTTTAACTAACACTCACACTTTTTTCACACTTCTTAACAAAATGGAGAAAACTTATAAACCTGGAGAAGGTCTAGAAAACGAACTTATTCAGGACATAGAAAAAAGCAAAACTACACATGAATTTTTGAATAATTTTGCAAGATTAAAATTCTTACCTTTTGGTTATTACAATAATAATAATTCACAATTCGATTACGACAATGAAAAAAGGAAATTCATTATACCAGCTGGCATTGAAAAACAACTAAAATTAAGCGAATCATCAACAAGTCCACCCATGGATGTTTTCAGACGTATAATTAGGGTAATATTAGGTTTCGATGAACCGAAAACACTCAGTACAATTATGCCTCAGCAAGTATTATCTATTTTAGAAGAAGATTTTATGCTCAAGCCCAAAGACCGTAGGTTAGTTGAGGAAAAATTACAATCAACTTGATTTTTTTTGAATTACAAATTTATTTTTATCGATTTTTTTGGCACTAAAATTTAATTTTTTAAAAGAAAATACGTTGAAAATATTACCCACAGATGATTCATAAATGAAAAAAATATGCCAGAGCTCCCTGAAGTAGAAACAATTGTCAAAGAGTTACGTACTGAAATTTCTGGAGATATTATCTCAAATGTAGATATTTTCAGAAGTAACCCTATTATACAGGGAGATTTACCTAAGTTTAAGTTTGAATTAAAAGGTAAAAAATTTATAGATGTTACACGAAGAGCAAAATATCTTATTTTTCATTTAAAACCTAAAAGCTTTTTAATTGCTCATCTAAGAATGACAGGTAAATTTATAATCAGTTCTTATGATTCTGAACCTTCAAAATATACTCGAGTGTGGTTTAAATTGAAAAGTGGTAGGATCTTGATATTTGATGATGTTCGCTGCTTTGGAACATTAGAAATACAAAAAAATTTGAATAATTCAAACTCATTAATAAAGCTAGGTATTGAACCACTTTCCAAAGAAATGAGTCCTAGATTTTTTTTAAGAAAACTTTCAAAATCAAAACGTAAAATTAAATCTGTTTTGTTGGACCAAAAGATCGTTGCAGGATTGGGTAACATTTACGTCTCTGAGATACTTTTTAGATCAGGTATTAATCCGCAATCTGAAGTTTGTCAATTACAAAAAAAAGATTGGATAAAGATTATAAAATTCACTCGAACAATATTAGAAGAGGCTGTAAGAAATAATGGAACAACTATTTCTGATTTTCGAAGAGTAGATGACAAAACTGGCAAATTTCAACAATTTCTTCAAGTCTATGGTAAAACCAATCAACCTTGTCCAAAATGTGGGATACCAATTCAACGCATTATACAACAACAAAGGAGTACATTTTTTTGTTTGGACTGCCAAAAAATAAAACCATAATCCAATGAAATATTTTTTTAAGATAATATACATTCTTCTTTTGTTCTGTGTCTTTTCAGAAAGTATTATTTTCGGCAATACTCCAAGAATTTTCCTAACAGGCCCCCAGCAGACAGGTTCATTTATTTTTGCTAAGGAATTATCACGACTTATAGAATCATCAAAAATATATAACAAATATAAATTTGTAAATAAAATAGAAATGTCACAAATAAACCGACTTGAGCAAATGGCTAATCATGGAAAATCAATAGCGATTGTAGATGCAAAGACAGCTCAAGAAAATATAAAAAAATTCCCCAGCTTACGAATTTTGACGGTACTTTGGGAAAATTGGTTGTATGCAATAGGAAGCGCTCAAAAACCTTTTCTAGCTTTCGAAAATACTAAAAATTTTATGATTCATGAAAATTCTGTTTATTTTTCACAATTATGGAGAAATAAATCTCCCAAAACAAAATTCAAATGGTTCAACAAAAATAGTATCCCAAAATTCGAAAATGATTTGTCTGAAGAAGTTCTTATTCTTACTGGCCCTAAATACTTGGAAGAAATATTTTCCTGGCTAAACCAATTTGCTGGTATCCATCTCTTGGCTCTTGACAAACGAACAATAAAGTCATTAAGTTTAAATTATAAATGGATAGTACCAAAAAAATTACCGGCAAATACATTCCCATATCAGTCAGAATCATTGTTAGGGTTGACTTGGCATCCTGTTTTGGTTACTAATGCAGGCTTTTCAGATGAATTAGCAAGAACTTTACTGAAAATTATTTTTTCACAAAAAGAAAAAATAAACCCCCACCCTCTTTTTAAAGATTTGCTAATTTCAAATAACATCATTTTTCTTAAAATTTTACCTTACCATCCTTCATCTAAAATTTTTTTTGGGTTCAAATAGTTTATGCAATTCAAACATATTTCTGTATTACCTCAAAAAGTTTTGGATTTTGCTCCTGATAAGACTCAAACAATACTAGATTGCACTCTTGGTTGTGGAGGTCATAGTAGAAGATTGTTGGAAAAGTTCCCAAATGCTAAAGTTTTCGCTATCGATAGGGATTTAAACGCCTTAAAAGTTGCCGAGTATTTTCTAAAACCATTTGAAAATAATATAAATTTTAAACACGCTTCTTTTTCAGAACTAAAAGATTGTTTTGTTAATTGGATGAATCCATTATTTGACTATATTTTGGCCGATATAGGTATTTCTTCAGATCAATTGGATAGTCCAGAAAGAGGATTTTCCTTTAATCATGAAGGACCACTTGACATGCGTATGGATCCAGACCGTCAACATACTACTGCTGCTTACTTAGTAAATAATTCTAGCAAAAATGAATTACTAAAAATTTTAAAAACGTATGGAGAAGAACGATTTGCCTGGAAAATAGTTAATACTATTTTGATTGAAAGAGAGAAAAAGCCTTTCAAAACAACAAAACAACTTGCAGAACTAGTTTACAAAAGTGTACCAAAACATCTTCAAAAATCAAGGATACACCCAGCCACGTTAACCTTTCAAGCTCTTAGAATTGCGGTAAATGAAGAATTAAATGAACTCTCTGAACTTTTGAAAATAATACCATTAAGTTTAAAGCCCGATGGACGTTTTGCTATAATTTCATTCCACTCATTAGAAGACCGAATTATAAAACACAAATTTAAAGAATGGGAAAATCCATGCGTTTGTCCTCATGATTTACCATACTGTATTTGTGGAAAAAAATCTTTGGGTTCGATACTCACTAGAAGTCCAATTTGTCCCTCAGAAAAAGAAATAGCAAATAATCGTCGTTGTAGAAGTGCACATCTAAGAGTATTTTCTTTTAAAAAAAATAACTTATGATAAAAATACTCATCAACGATAAATGTAAAAATTCGATCAACGAAAAACAGTTACAAAATATTCTAAAAATTTTTCTTAAACAACTATTTGAAAAAAAAATCAGTATTTCCTTGTATATTACAGATAATTCTGAAATTCAAAAATTAAATAAAAAGTATCGTAATAAGAACAGTCCCACCGATATACTTTCATGGATTTATCACGAAAATAATTTAGAAATTGAAGGAGAGATGGTAATTTCTGCAGAAAGCGTTCGAGAACAATCAATAGTAAATGGATGGGATTTTTCAACAGAACTTATACGCCTCCTGGCTCACGGATGTGTACATATTGCTGGATTGGATCATGAAAATTCTGATAAAGAAGCCCGAGAAATGTTAAAACTCGAAATTAAATTATTAAAAAAAGTTGGGTTAAATAACATTTATTAGTTGAATTGAAAAAATATTTTAATTCTTAATATAGAACTTTTTATATTTTTTATTATAATTTAATTTCATGGGTGAAATTTTATTTTTTCTACTA
>CACIWU010000076.1 GCA_902590435.1 uncultured SAR324 cluster bacterium
TGTTTTTTCTTATAATTTTTGGAGGAGTTATTTGGTTAAGGAGAGTTAAATCTAAGAATAAGGTTTTTACCAATTTATCTAAGATTGAAAAAGATACAATTACAGAACTTATGGAAGAGTCAAAAACTATTAATTTTGGACAGACTTCAAAGGGTGGCGGGGATATATTGATTAGAAAATATGATGATGATGAATTTGTTAAGTTTGGAAAAAACGAGGAAGAATCACAGGAAGAAATAATTTCTGAAAGTAATGGGCATAAAAATCTGAAAATTCAATCTAGAGATATAATAAATGACACAAAAATTGAGGAAAAAATAGAATCTTCAATCTCAATTGTCGATCGTCTTAAAGAAGGCATTGGGGAGACAAGAAAGCGACTGTTAACAAATATCTCCAATGTTGTTTTAGGGAAAAAACAAATAGATGAAGATTTACTTGATGATCTGGAAGAGACGCTTATTGGTTCTGATATTGGTCCAGAAACTACTCATCTTATAATTGAATCTATTACACAAAAGGTTGAGCGCAAAGAACTTACAAATCCACAAGCATTGCAAGCACAGATAAAGCAGGAAATTATAAAAATTATGGATAAGAAATATCATGCACAAGTCTTTCATGATAGTAAGCCTCTAATTTTACTTGTGGTTGGCGTAAATGGAGTTGGCAAGACAACTACAATTGGAAAAATTGCATCACAATATCGCAATCAAGGCAAAAAAGTTTTAATGGGTGCTGGTGATACATATAGGGCTGCAGCTATAGAGCAACTTGAGGAATGGAGTATAAAAGCTGAATGTGAAATTTTGATTAAAGACCACGGTAGCGATCCTTCCGCGGTGATCCATGAAACAGTTCAAAAGGGACTTAATGAGAATTTTGATGTTGTTATCTGCGATACCGCTGGTCGTTTACATACAAAAAAGAATTTGATGGAAGAACTAAAAAAAATGGTCAGAGTTATTCAAAAGCTGATACCGAATGCGCCTCACGAAATCTTGCTTGTTTTGGATGCTACAACTGGCCAAAATGCCATTTTACAAACTCGTGAATTTAAAGAAGCAACAAATTTAACGGGATTAATAATTACTAAGTTAGATGGTACGTCTAAAGGTGGGGTTGTAATTGGTATTGTAAATGAGTTTGACATCCCAGTTCGGTATATTGGAGTTGGGGAACAAGTTGAAGATCTAAGACTTTTTGATCCAAAGCAATTTACTGAATCAATCTTTGAATAGAAATTTAATTAGATAAAAAATAAACGAGAATTAATTTAGAAACGTTTATGGTATAAAAGCCAGAGTGCCAAGAAAATAAAAATTATATTTCCACTCCATGCAGCGAAGAAAGGTAATAAAATTCCGGCACTGCCAATAGCCATAGTAATTTGATTAAGCATCCAATACAAAATTCCTAATAAACAACTAATGGCTACTGATTCTGCTATCATACCGCGCCTATCATATGAAACAGAGAGTCCAAGTCCTATTAAAATCATTATTATTATTTGAAAAGGATATGCAGTTTTCTGGAAAAACTCTACCCAATGACGAGTTACGTCAAGTCCTTCTCCTTGGAGCTTAATTGTATCTTCATATAAGTCAAAAAGTGGTTGGTGATGTGGAGATATAGGCTCATCAAATCGTACTGTAGGTAATTTTTTTGTTTCCACTCTCCATTGTTCTAAAAACTCCATTTTTAAAATTTCATTTTTAAAAAAATGTCTAATAACATTGTGGAAAACCCAAGATTTTTTTTGTTTCTCACCTCGTTCAATAGAAGTTTTACCAATGAGCTGGAAAGGATTCTTTTCTAAATGGAATGAAGTGATATCCCTTAATTGCCCCTCCTTCTGTCGTTTACCTAAATAGTAAATACTTTGATCTTCACCTACTTTCCAAATTGGCAACAATCTATTTGCATTTTCTTGTTTTACCCATGTTTGGTGCATCCAACTATAAATATAATTCTGACTAAAGTATGCAAATATCGATATTCCTATTGATACAAATAATACAGGTTGAGCGAGTCTCCAACCTCCAATCCCTGAACTTCGCATCGCTTGTAACTCAGAATGTTTATTAAAAGAACTGAATGTTGCAATTGTAGCAAGTAAGACCGTGATTGGAATAATAAATTCTAGAAGTATTGGTAGCATTAATGCTGTTTCTTGGAGAAATTCTAAAAAACTTAACCAGTTAGAAAACACATTTCCTAAATTCCCAAAGAAATTACCTACTAAAGTCATCAAAACAAAGGAGCATAAAAATAGAATAAAATAATTAATAAATTCGGATGCAATATATTTTGGTATTATCTTAAGTGACATTGTTACAATTTTTAAGTCTGAAATAATTAAGTTTATTTATTAAAAAGTTTACATAAAAAATATAAAAAGGGAATAAACAAAAAATCTTTCTTAATGTTGACTAGTTAGGGCATTAATTTGCATAAAAAGCTGGATTAGAAATAAATAAATATCATTACTATAATCATATTTTGAGACATTAAAAAGTCAGAAGAGAAAAATTTATGAAACAATTAATCCTAGTGCTTGAGGAAAACATAGAAATTCAGAATGTGATTGCCTCTTCATTAAAGGATACTGATATATCAATTATAGGTGAGACTAATCTGAAGCTTTTCCTAGAGCAGATAAGGGATTCTGTTCCTGATTTAATTTTTATTAGTAACACTGATAGTGATCAAAATTACCAAGTATGCAGGGAAATAAGAAATGATTTGTCTAGAGAAAAAATTCCGATTATATTGCTTTTGAATTCAAAAGATAACGTAGAAGATTCTTTAATTTCTGAACTACGTATAGATGGGGTTTTACGTAAGCCATTTGAAGCATCAATGCTTAAAAAGCAGTTAAGTCAATTTTTAATTCTGGATGAAAAGTTTGGCAATGGACCGAAGGAGGATGAAGAGGATTTCAAGATAGATATGAGTGATATCGATTATCAACTCAAGGAAATTAGAAAAGGGAAATCTGATTTTCAAAAACCTTTGAAAGAAAGTACATTAATCAAAGGGGTTGAACAAAAAATGCTCAATTCAGATATCCAAAATATGGAAGCTGTTCAGATGGATTCATTGATGTTAGAGAATGTTTCACAACCTGTAAATGACGATGGAATTTTTAAAGAAGAAGACAGATTAGTAGATGATTTAAAATCATTAGTGGTCGAAGATGAAAAAATTGAAATAGAAACAAAAGAAAAAGAGAAAAAAGATAATGAAATAGATATGGAAGGTGGATTTGAATTTGATCTAAAACTTGATGAAGATGAAGAAGAAGTAATTCCAAAAGAAGTTCTCTCTGAAAAAGGATCTTCTAGTGATGGATTAGAAGAACTTAAAAATTCAGGTATAGAAAACCAATTTGCTGAAAGCCGTTTGAGTAATGGTAATGAAGACATGAAACTAGAATCAAGAGTTGAACTTAATGACATTGATCTTGAAGTTAATGATTTTCAAGAAGAAAAGGATACATGGGAAAGACCAGAAGAATTGGATCTTTACCACCAGACACCAAGGGAAGGGTTATCGGATATTAATCTTGATCAATCAGATTTTAATCCTGAATTTCCAAAAAACCTATCATCTTTTGGGGATACTAAAGATCTTTCTTTAACTAAATCAGATGAAACAACCGAAGATGCTTCAGAGATTTCAGATGGTATCGACAATTTAGAACTCGAATCAGATATAGTACAAATTCCTGAAGAAGCAAATCAGCAAGACAATGTAATATTGGTTGATTCTGAGAGTCAGGAAGATCAAATTATTGGAGAATCTGGAAAAATTGAAGTAAATTTTAATTTAGAAAGTGAGGAAACATTTGATGTTGATGGAGAAAAAGAAATAAAATCGATGGTAAAAGACAGTTTTGAAGTTAAAGAAGAAATTGATGAGACCGGCCTTGGTGAGCTTGAAGATTTGAGCATTCAAATGGCAGAACTTGAAGATGAAGA
>CACIWU010000077.1 GCA_902590435.1 uncultured SAR324 cluster bacterium
TCTGGCAGGACTATCTGCAACTATGAAATTAGCAGAGCTAGGAATGTCCGTCTTAGTTGTCTCATTTTTACCAGTAAAACGTTCACATTCAGTTTGTGCGCAAGGAGGTATAAACGGTGCTGTCAATATAAAAGGTGAGGGAGATTCTCCTGACATTCACTTTTACGACACTGTGAAAGGAGGAGATTTTTTAGCCCACCAACCTTTATGTAAAGATATGTGTCACCACGCCCCATATATAATAAATCTTATGGACAGGCTGGGTGTAACTTTCAATCGAACTCCAGAAGGTAACCTAGATTTTCGAAGATTTGGAGGTACACTTTATCACCGTACTGCTTTTGCAGGAGCTACCACTGGCCAACAACTTTTATATGCTCTTGATGAACAGGTTAGACATTTCGAGGTTCAAGGCTTGGTTCAAAAAAAAGAATGCCACGAATACCTTGGCAGCGTATTAAATGATGATGGCCGTTGTGTTGGAGCAATCATTCACAATTTACGTTCAGGTGAAATAAAGGCAGAAAAAGGCGATGCAGTAATTTTAGCTACAGGAGGTCCTGGGCTCGTTTATGGTCGATCTACAAATTCAATGGTTTGTACAGGTACTGCTGTTACATCTGCTTATCTACAGGGAGCCAAGTATGGTAACGGAGAATTCATTCAAATCCATCCGTCAGCAATACCGGGTAGAGATAAATTACGTTTAATGAGTGAATCGGCTCGCGGAGAAGGTGGAAGAGTTTGGGTGCCTAGAAAAGCAGGAGACAACAGAAAGCCTAAAGAAATTCCCGAGAATGAACGATTTTATTTTCTTGAAGAACGCTATCCTTTATTTGGCAATTTAGTCCCAAGAGATGTCGGAGCTCGTGAAATATATGATATTTGTGTGAATGACAAATTGGGAATAAACGGAGAAATGAAAGTTTTTCTTGATTTAACTCATCATTCAAGAGAATTTCTTGATCATCGTCTGGCTGGAATACTAGAAATTTACGAAAAATTCACAGGAGTTGACCCGCGTGAAGAGCCTATGGAAATTTTTCCAGCTGTGCACTATTCCATGGGGGGAATTTGGACAAATTATTCACGAACAAATGAAGGTTTAATTGACCATCAGTCACCAGTAAATCAAATGACTTCTATTTCTGGTCTTTATGCTGCTGGAGAAGCAGATTATCAATATCACGGTGGAAATAGACTAGGAGCAAATTCTTTATTAAGTTGCATATATACAGGCCTAATGATGAGTCCTGGAGTAATTAATTACGTAAACAACCTCACTAAATCTGCAAATGATATCCCAGAAAAAATCTTTTCTAACTATGAAAAAAAATGGCAAACTCGCTTTGAAAAAATAAAAAAAATGAATGGTAATGAAAATCCATACACTTTACATAAAGAGATGGCAGAAGAAATGATTTCAAATGTTTTGATCGTCAGAGAAAACTCTAAATTAAAAGTAACACTAAATAAACTTGATGAATTTCAATCGCGTTGGGGAAATTCCAAGTGTATAGACACTGCAGATTGGTCAAATCCGGTACCGAGCTTTATCAACCAACTTTGGAACATGATCCATCTTTCAAAAATTATAACAAAAGGGGCATTGTTAAGAAATGAGTTTAGGGGATCTCATTACAAACCGGAATTTGACCTTAATCAACCTAGAGATTTTCGTCCAGAAACATATTTGGAATTTGAAAAACAAAAAGAAAAAGGTAAAATAGATGAAAATGCTTTCGATCAAGAGCATCTCAAGTACATGAAACGTTTTTCTGAAAATAACAAAAAATGGCTTAAATCTTCCATCGCTACATATAAAGATGGAGATCCAGAAATTTCTTATGAGGAAGTTGATACATCACTACTATCTCCTCGTCCCAGAAAATACGATTAAATAATTATTATGCCTGAAACCGTAACTTTTAAAATTAAGCGCCAGGACTCTGAAATTACCAAGCCTTATTGGGATACTTTTAGAGTGCCATATGTTTCAAATTCAAATGTCATATCTTGCTTAATGCAGATTCAAACTAATCCTTTTAACGAAAATGGAAATGAAGTTACACCTGTTGTATGGGATAGCAACTGCTTGGAAGAAGTTTGTGGCTCTTGTACAATGGTTATAAATGGAAAGGTAAGACAATCCTGTAGTGCTTTAATAGACAAACTTGAAAAACCTATTACACTAGAACCTATGAGCAAGTTCCCAGTTGTCAGGGATTTAATAGTTGATCGATCACGCATTTTTGGTGCCCTAAAAAAAGTACAAGCTTGGGTCAAATCTGATGGCTATCATGATCTTGGGCCAGGTGATAGACTTTCTCAGAAACATCAGGAAGTAGCTTATAAGCTTTCAGAGTGTATGTCGTGCGGATGTTGTCTTGAAGCCTGCCCACAATTTACGAAAAACAATAATTTTTTAGGTGCTGCAGCAATAAGTCAGGCACGTCTCTTCAACATGCATCCTACCGCTAAGAATAATGCAGACGAAAGACTTGATTCCTTAATGCAAGAAGGTGGAATTGCAAATTGCGGTAATGCCCAAAATTGTGTTAAATCATGTCCAAAATCTATCCCTCTTACTGAGTCTATTGCTGAAATTGGTCGTCAAGTTTCGGGAAAAATTTGGCGTGATTTATTTAAGGCATAGTGTTTGTTTTTGACAAAAACATTTTCACGTATTCATGTCACAAACTTTTTCCTCAAACTCAAAGAATCGCTTTCTTCTGATTCGAACTGACAGAATTGGTGATACAATCCTTACATTACCTTCAGTTTCTGCCTTACGTGAGAATTATCCTAATGCTTTTATTGCTTTTTTGTCACAACCTTATACCAAACCTATTATTGAACAATATTCAGGAATAGATTTATCTATTACTTACGATCCAGTTGGCAAACATAAAGGATGGAATGGGATATTGAAGCTTTGCCAAGAACTTAAAGAATATAACTTTCATGCTGCAATACTTTTTTATCCAAAAGTGGAATTAGCTTTTGCTCTTTACAGAGCAAAAATCCCTGTACGGATAGGTACAGGATTTCGTTGGTATTCAGTTTTTTTGACCAAACATATTTTTGAACATAGAAAAGATTGTAAAAAACACGAATCAGAATATAACTTAAGACTACTTGAGCCTTTGACCTCTGTTAGAGATAATGTTCCTAAATATAATTTTAAACGATGGGAAAAAACTTCTTGGTGGAAAAATTTTCATGCAGAATTAAAATTTAAAAATTATGTTATAGTTCATTCTGGAAGTGGTAAATCTGCTCCAAATTTAACTAAAGAACAATACAAACTTATAATTAAACTTTTAATAGAAAAAACAGACTGGACGATCTTGTTAACAGGAGTTTCTGAAGAAAAAAAATTTGTACAAGATTTAGCTATGAATTTTTCTGAGGAAAGGGTAAGAGAAGTAGTGGAACGCTTCTCTTTGGAAGATTTTTTCTCGGTAATTAGAAAAGCTTCTTTACTAATATCTAGTAGTACTGGTCCTTTACATATGGCGAATGCTGCTAAAATCCCAGTATTAGGATTTTTTTGTCACGCTAAACCACACACACCAACCCGCTGGGGTCCTTATGACCAAAAGGAGTGGGCTATAACTCCAAACTTAAATTGGCCTGATGTTTGTAATTCTAACAATTGTCCTCACGGAGGTTGCCTAAACAAACTTTCAGACTTGGAAATTTCGGAAATATTGTGTGAAAAAAGGTTAAAAAAATGCAGGTTTTAACAAATAGTCAAAAAGAATAATATGATAACATCATCTCTTTGGCATAGTTTTCAGAAAAAGTTCATTAACTTACCAGAATTGGGGATTT
>CACIWU010000078.1 GCA_902590435.1 uncultured SAR324 cluster bacterium
AAACGAGTGGATGTGGGACCAATTACAGGAGGCGATTCTAATCAATCTTTTGCATGTGACTTGCTCGTCATGGCAGTGGGTTTTAAACCTCAATTGAATTTACTATCCATGGGACGCTCACGTCCCAAATGGGACAGTAAAAGACAAATTTTAAGAGTCATTGATTTACCATCCGGAATGTATTCAACAGGAGAAGTTCAAGGGACAGCGAGTTTTTCACGTTTGTACGCAGAAGGAATAAAATGTGGTAAGGCTGCTTCACAAAACAAAATAGCAACTGAAACTGAAAGAACGGATAAAGAAATAATTATGGCCTTACCTCCAGATATTGAAGTGGGAGGAAAAAAACACTTTATATGTAAGTGCATGGATGTTACCCGTGAAGAAGCTTGCGCTTCTATTGATGAAGGATATGATCAAGTAGAATCTTTAAAAAGATATTCAAGTATGGGCATGGGGCCATGTCAGGGAAAAAGTTGCCATGAAGCCGTTGCAAGACTTGCCGCAATTGACACAGGACTTACTTCAGTAGATGCAATGCCGACTACAATGCGTCCTCCTTTTTCAGGAGTATCTTTCGGAGTATTAGCTGGCCGAGCTCCACATTTATCCCCAATAAGACGCACACCAATGCACCATTGCCATGTAGATTTAGGAGTTAAATTTCTTGATGCTGGGCAATGGAAAAGACCTGATTCATACACAGACCCTCAGGAAGAAGTGGGTTATGTAAGAAATGGTATGGGAATGATTGACGTAAGTACACTTGGAAAAATAGAAATTAACGGCCCCGATGCTATCAAATTTTTACAATTCATGCTTCCTGGTAAATATGGTAAATTTGAAGTTGGGCGTACTAGGTATTCAATTATGGTTGGAGAAGATGGGATCTTGTTTGAAGATGGGACTATTTCACATCTTCAAAATGGAAATTATTATTTAACTACGACAACAGGTAATCAAGATGCAATAATTTCACTTTTACAGTGGTGGGTTTTAGTTGAAAGTTTTGATGTACAGGTAAAAAATCTTAGTCTTGCCAATGCAGCTATCAACATTACTGGTAAAAAATCACGAGATTTTTTACAAAAATTAGTAAAAATTGACATGTCAAACAAAGCCTTCCCATATATGCATTGTAGATTAGCAAATATTAATGATGTTCCAGTTTCATTTTTTAGAATTGGATTTACTGGAGAACTAGGTTATGAAATTCATTTCGCATCTGAATTTGCTGAATCTATGTGGAATTATTTGATTGTTGAAGGGGAATCATTTCAATTAAAGCCATTTGGTGTAGAAACTCAAAGAATTTTACGTTTAGAAAAAGGACATTTAATTCCAGGAACGGACAGTGATGCCCTAAACAGTCCATATGAAACAGGTGTAGGTTTTGCTATCAAAGATGATAAAGATGATTTTGTAGGCAAAGCATTTTTAAAACATTTCAAAGAAAGAGGTATTGAAAACAAACTAGTTCCATATCAATTAGAGACAAATAGCCCTATACCTGATGACGGCGTTGCTATTATAGAAAAAGGTAAAATTGCAGGAAGGGTTACTAGTTCAAGATTTAGTCCAACTCTAAAACGTGGAATCGGTTTAGCATGGATAAGTAAAGAAATATCTGAAAGTGGCAACTCATTTATGATTCGTAATGCTGACGGTAGAGATGTAAAAGCTACTATACTGGATCATGCAGCATATGATCCTGAAGGACTACTCTTGAAAAACTGATCCCTAATAAAATTAAACCGCAAATAAATTAACAAATACTTTAAGTTTTTTTTAAAATATTAAAAAGATAAATCTAGGAGTAAATTGTGATTAAAACCAGTCCAATGTCAGGTATATATAGAAATTATCCAGTAAAATTAGCTGAAATTTCTGGTTGGCAAATCGCTGATAATTTTGGAAACGAGGAAAAAGAATTTGAACATTTAAAAAATGATAGTGTACTCGTTGATTGGTCTCATATTGGGAAAATATCTCTATCACAAGGAGATGCTCCAGGTGCTGTAGAAAGAATTTTATCAGGTACTTCAAAAATAAAACCTTTACACTCTTCGTCAAATTCTGACATGGCTGTGTTAAGATTAACAATGAACGACTATTTAATTTTATGCCAACCAGGAATGGAGATTGATTTACTCACTAAAATAGATTCAAAAATTACAACTGTAATAAATCAAACAGGCGCTCAAGGATGTTTGGTTTTAGGAGGTCCACGCAGAGATGAAGTTCTGCAAAGATCTACCGCAGTAAATTTAAGAAGAGATAAAGTAACACCAGGATCGGTTCTTCAATCCTCTATACATACAATCAATATGACATTTTTTCGTACAAAGAATTTCGAAATCATTGTTCATCCTAGAAACCTATCAGAATCTCTTTACAATTCTATTATGGATGTTGGAATTGGTGTTGGTTTGGTTCCCGGAGGAGTTTCTATTGTTCCTGTATCATTTGAGGAGACAAAATAATGAATAAGAGAATGTGGCAAAACCACGATCTGAAAAAAAATTATGATGTGGTAATTATAGGTGGAGGCGCCCATGGTCTTGCTACAGCATATTATTTATCTAAACTTGGAATAAACAACGTTGCTGTTCTTGAACAAAAATTTATAGGATATGGAGGATCAGGACGAAACACTGCTTTACTACGTTCTAATTATAGAACCGAAGAAGGAATTAAATTTTACGATCAAAGTATTAAACTTTATGAAGATTTATCAGGTGAATTAGATTTTAATTTGATGTTCAGCAATTGGCCATAGCCACTTCGGTTTGTGAAACATTTTATAATAAAATCCATTTGGCATGAGAGGAACGGCAAAGTCGTTGATAGCTCCAATATCAAAATCTAATGATGGCCATGCATTTTGAGACTTTACGATCATTCCATTTCTAACGAGAACCCTATCAGCCAACTGATTTGGTTCATCATTAACCGTTACTAAAGATTCATGTCCTTGACCAAAAACATCATAAGTTCCTCGAGGACGATGATATTTAAAGCTCCTTGAAATTATTGATCTTCCAGAAGCTACCAAAGCTGCAGTAATACTGTCACCATTATGGGCCTTAATACGTTTACTATCAAAGGTAAAAGAAATTTCTTCTCCTAAATCTGGAAGTTTACAATATAGATGCGATTTTATGCGTTTTGTCATTAATTATCTCCTCGTCTATCTTTTGTATATTTCTTTAAATCTTTGTACCAAAAACTCCGGTGATCTGTGTTGTATTTGGTGTTACGTTCCGCTAAAAACCAACTTTGACAACCACTACGATGGTACCACCACTCTACTTGTTTACCCATTTTATTCTCTTTGAAATAAACATAATCAGTCCATTCATCAAATACGGCATCTGGAGAAGAAATAACCATGCCACACCACCGGGCTTCAACTAAAGTTTTGAAAAGAGGTGAGCCAGTATTTATTTGTTTATGTGGAATAACAAATTTTAATCGTTTCAAATTGGGATTTGATAGAACATTTTGGATAGGAGAAATAGCCAATAAATTTCAAGAAAATATTTATCAAATTGCTTTGGATAGTCAATCAGCTGCTCTTCGAGAATTACGACCAGGAGCAATAGCTGAAGATGTACATGCCGCATATGCAGAAGTTATTGAATCATCAGGATTTGAATATCCTTTTCGTTGTGGACGTGGAACTGGCTTCAGTTTTTTAGAAAAACCCCAGTTAGTATTTGGTGACAAGACTGTTATTCAACCTGGTATGATTTTAGCCGTAGATGGATCCGTTACTAAAAACAACAAATTTCGAGCTCAAGTAGGTGATAGCTTC
>CACIWU010000079.1 GCA_902590435.1 uncultured SAR324 cluster bacterium
TAACTTAATTTGTGCAAGAAATAAAAGGGGTTCATGTAAAGAAGGATCAATAGCCGATGCCTCTTCAAAAGCTTTTGTAGCTTTATCCCATATTCTTGCTTTGTAAAATTGTTTGCCATAATTCAAAAAATTATCGTAATTACTTTTTCCCTCTAAAGACCTAGAAACAAGCCACGGTTCTATATCTTTTAGAAGGATGCGATATGGTTCCCATCCATCTGAAATAGATTCTTCTATGAAAGGATACAACCTGAGACCTTTACTTATATAATTCCCACCTGCCTTAGGTACTTTACCGATAGTAAGACCATAAAGGATTAAAGACAAACCATTACTCTGGCTTATTTTGCTGGCGACATTTGCTTGTTGTTTGGCAAACAAAGGTTCATTGCGAAGAAAATGAACTAATGAAAGTAAAGTATGATGGTCTGCGTTTCCAGGATGTAATTTCATAGATGCAATAATATCATTTTCCGCAGAATTTAGTGAAGGAACATGAACAGGATTAATATAACTACTTTCCAAAATTCTTATAACAGCTCTACAGAATTTTATTGAGGCAGACATTTCTGGGTAACTCAATAATAACGACTCCATTTCAGATTTTTTTTCCTTCCAAGCTATTGAATTAACTTTAGGAAGAGATTTTTGTTTCCATTGATAGAAGAGCCGAATACCTTCCCAAGAATAGTTTAAAGGAAAATAATTTATATTGCTAAAAAGTTTATCTTGATTTGCCAGATCATCTAATAAAGACTCAATTAATATATCTGGACTGGTCCAAGAGTGTATTTTTTTAATTCTTGAAAGAGTTTTTTTTTCTTGAAAATTGAAGATTTCCCAATTCACAGAAAGTTTATTCAAAACCTTCTGTATAGATAATCTAAGAATTCTATCTGGTTTAAGAATAGATATTTCCGTCTCTTTTAAATCGGTTGAACTTGAATCTAGTCTTCCAGAAGTTTTAAGACGATTATTCCATCGTTTCATTATTTCTGGAGAAATAATTGAATAACGATCTGAAAGTTGCAATTGTGTAGAAAGTTCTTCTTGTATAAAACTACCTAACCATTCCATTCCTCTAGAAGGATAGCTTAAACTCACTGAAAGTACTCCTACTGAAGGGCGAGCCTGCAAATGTGGGATAGTAAATAAAACCTCAATAGCAAAAATTGCTAAGATTAACAGTTTTGATTTGGTAAGAATATGAACTAACACGTTCATCTAAAGAAAAAAAATGAGCAAAAAAAACAAAATGAGGTAAATGGTCATTCTCTGTATCTATTTCGTCTTCATGCATAATGCTGACTTGATACAGGAGATTCGGTGTATGAATCTGCATTAGGTCCAAATACAGGTCTTTCAGCTTGTTCTATCTCAGACTCATCATCTTCTAAACTATCTTGAGCAAGAAACTCTTCAGTATCTTCTTCAGTATCTTCTTCAGTATCTTCTTCAGTATCTTCTTCAGTATCTTCTTCGGTATCTTCTTCAGTATCTTCTTGCTCAGCACTTACTTCCAATTTTTCTGAATTCACACCAAAATCATTGTCACTTTCTTCATCCCCTAAATTATCCTCATTTACTCCTATATCCTCAGCTTTAACAGATTCTTTTTCATTTGACTCAACTTCTTGAACTTGATCTTCTAAACTTTTTTTATTATCTAAAGATGAAACTTCTTCCAAATGTTCAAATTTATTTATCAATGCAGATAGCTTTTTCTCAAAATCCGCATATCGATTTTCTAATTCAACTTTTTGCTCTTTCAGTTCTGAGATTTCCATACGAGACAACTCAATTGTGTCTATCGCTTCGTTGATTTTATCTTCTAATTGTTTCAATAAGTCGTTTGACATTTTAAATTCCCTTTACTAAATGGTTGATACAATTTTTTTATCTAAACAGTTACCTATATATATACTTTGAGATAATTAACGTATTTGCCCAAATGCAAGAGCCGTACATTTTGTAAATTAATTTTTAAAAGAAGGAATTATTTTAACAAAATCAAAATATTATTTTGTTAAAATAAGGGGTTGAATTTACTAAAAATGTTTAAATAATTTTCTTATTTAAAAATAATTTTTACTGTTTTCCTATATCTGAAATTTTTTGAAAAATACGATTAAAAATTTTTTCAGGATTTAATTCAGCAGAAATTAATTGATCCTCCCTAGATCCTTGCTCAATAAAACGATCTGGAGCTCCAATTAACATCGTTTCGACAAAAATACGATTCTCACTCAACACTTCTAAAACTCCACTGCCAAAACCTCCATAAATAGTATTCTCTTCAATAGTTACAAGCATCTTAACTTTTCTTCCAAAATTAATTATCTCACTCTTATCCAATGGCTTTACAAATCGTGCGTTTATAATAGCTGTTGAAAAACCATTTTTTTCAAGTATATCAGCAACTTCTTCTGCCACATCAACCATTAATCCTAATGCAAATAACGCAATATCTTTTCCTTTTCGGACAACATTTGATTTCCCTAATTCAACTGGTATTACCTTCGTATTTTCATATTCATATGTATTACCCCTTGGATAACGAATCGCCAACGGGCCGTTATCGTATTTATATGCAAATTCTATCATATCACGAAGTTCTGAACCATTTCTCGGTACCATGATTAACATATTTGGTATCATACGTAGATATGTTAAATCATATAATCCGTGATGGGTGGGACCATCTGCTCCAACAAATCCGGCTCTATCAATCATAAAACGTACAGGTAATTTTTGTATAGCAACATCATGAATAATGTGATCCAAAGCCCTTTGTAAGAAGGTGGAGTAAATAGCAACAAAAGCTTTGTTCCCTGTAGTAGCTATTCCTGCAGAACATGTAACTGCATGACCTTCCGCAATTCCTACATCAAGTACTCTATCAGGAAATTTGGGCTGTAATTTTACTATCCCTGTTCCGCTTAACATAGCTGCTGTCAAAACAACAACCTGTCTGTCTACTTCCATCAACTCACAAAGTTTATTACCAAAAATTTGAGAAAAACTAATTTTTTTGGTTTTTGATACTGTTGAAGAAATAAATTTACCATCAACTGGTTTAAATGGAGTTACTCCATGATATTTGTATGAATCTTCTTCTGCAAAAGAATAACCCTTGCCTTTCTGTGTTATAGCATGAATTACAATTGGCCCATCTAGATTCTTTACTTGATCTATTAATTTTATTAATTCATTTAAATTATGACCATCAACTGTTCCAAAGTATCTCCATCCTAGCTGTTCAAAAAGCATGCTCGGAGGTGAAAAAAAACTCTTAGCAGAATCATGTAATTTTTGTAAAGTAGTTTTTAGTCCAAAGCGCTCAGAAAATGGAGCTTTATCCGCTAATTCAAGAGTTTCTTCTCGAAAAATATTATAAAATCTTGAAGACGCAAAACGTGTGAGTAATTTGGAAATAGCTCCAACATTTGGATCTATACTTATACCATTATCGTTATATATAATCAGCATATTCTTATCTAGAGAACCATTGTGATTCAGAGCTTCAAAGGCCAACCCTCCTGTCATGGCTCCATCCCCGATAACCGCAATTACCTTAAATTTTTCCCCTAAAAGATCACGTCCAATAGCCATCCCTAGTGCTGCTGATACAGATGTAGAAGCATGACCAGCTCCAAAATGATCATAAATACTTTCTTCCCT
>CACIWU010000080.1 GCA_902590435.1 uncultured SAR324 cluster bacterium
GTCGAGCTTTTTCATATTCAGGAGACTCAATCCAATTTTTTGCATTTTCTATATTTTCAAACTCAAGAATTACGACTCGTTCAGGATTCCAATTTCCTTCAAGAATTTCAGATTTACCACCACGAGCAAGGTATTTACCTGCATATTTTGAAATAGCAAGCGGTGCGAGTTTTTTGTAATCCTCATAACCTTGCAGATCATTAACAGTTACATCAAAAATTACGTAAGCGGTCATTTTATTTGTTTTGTAAAATTTGGTGAGATTTTAAATTATCAATATTTGAGATAAATTAATAAATTATTACTTAGTTTCCCAGCCAGCTTTGCATAGCCCTTAAATTAGAATTTCTGCTAAACTTGAATTAGGGACAAAGATTCTTTGTGGTTTAAACTGTTCTGTATATCTCCATTCAAATAACTGTATACCATTTTTCCATGTTTGTCGTATATAGATCCTTTCCACCTTTTATTATCTTTATATTCACCAATATATTTCCCAGCACCGTCTGGAGCATTTTCAGCCCAAGTGAAAGTTCCATTTCCATGTCTTAACCCATTATTAAATTGTCCAACATATGTTGACCCATCAGTTTTTGTGTATGTGCCAATACCATGAGGTAATCCATTTTTAATTTCTCCTTCATATTTACATACTGTTAAGTCTGTTGGTACAGTTTCATTCCAACCACTCTTATCATTTATCTTAGGTAGTATGTGATACAAAACTTTTTTATTATTCGACATAAAACTTTTCTGGTCAAATATTTATTAAATCTTGTTTGTTTATATGCGGGATTAAAGACATTCTCTTGTCAGTATTCCATGTCCTCCTGTTTTGAGACTTCTTCTTTCCAGCAAAATTACATCATGCCAAACTCCTTCGCGATGTCCCATCTTTTCATGATATCCAACTTTTCTAAATCCACATTTTCTATGTAGATTCAGGCTAGCTATATTTTCAGAAATAATTTCAGCCTTTATAGTCCAATATCCTTCTTTTTCTGATGCAGTAATAAGAGATTTAAGTAAAGCTGTACCAATTCCTTCCCTTTTGCATTTTTTACTGACGTGGACGCTGACCTCAGCGACTCCAACATAACCTCAGGTATTGGCGGCATGACTGAGTGTAGCCCAGCCAAAAACTTTTTCTCTTTCACGTGCAACAAAACGGCAACTTGACAATCGAGAGGAATCCCAATCTTTCCAGGTTGGTGATTTGGTATCAAAAGTAGATATTCCTGTACGAATACTTTCCTCATAAATTGAACAGATTTGCGGCCAGTCCACAAACTTAAGTTCTTTAATTTGAAAGTTCATTTTCGAATATATTTTTTTCTAAATGTTGCGGATCTTAAATACATAATTCTTAAAAAAATAAAAGTTTCTAATGAATTAATATATATATAATCAAAAAATAAATTTTATTATAAAAATTTATTTCACAATTATCAAAATATTATGAATGTGGAGGGTCTCCTGGAGCCCTGTATCTGTCAAGTGGGCTCCTGACACAATCACTTCCATAATAGTGACCGCTACCTATAGGATCGCCCATCAACAAAAATTCGCTTGCAGATGTTCCCTCCTCTGGAGATTTCATTCCCATTTCGGCTGGAGTTTTACCATTTGATTCTGCTATTGGTCTTGTCAAATCAGTTTCAATAAAACCTGGGGTACATGCATTAATTGTTAGATTAGGATTTTCTCTTGCTAAGCAAATAGTATATGCATTTGCACAAGCTTTTGATATTCCATATGCCTCACTCATTCCTGAAATTTGGAAATTATTTTGTTCAGATCCGGAATTATCTTTTAGATGTTCTTTCATAAAATCTTCAATTTCAATCCAGGTAACAGCCGGGTTTGTTAAGAACTTTTTTACTTCTTCTCTGCATCCAGCAAGATATATAGGTCCGGAAGCTGAAGTAACATTTGCTATGCGTCCAATGGAAGGATTCAATATTGGAATAAATGCATCACAAACTCGTTTTATTCCGTAAGTATTTACTTGAAGAATTTTTTCTAATCCTAATCCGTAGGAGCTCCCTATTCCTGCGTTGTTAATTATACCGAAAAGAGGATTCGATTCACTATTAAATTTTTTTCTTACTTCTGCTGCGGCAGAATTTACTGAAGCATCTTGTTCAACATCAATTTGAATTAAATCTAATCGATTTTTCCATTCTGGATAGTTATCAACAAGTGAATCACGCGCCTCCTGACCTTTTTTTAAATTCCTGGAACCAATTAACAAAAAAGTTTCATCGTATGAATCTAGTAATTTTGTAACAGTAGCTAGACCTATTCCTTTGTTTGCACCAGTAATCAAAATTCGTTTCATTTTTTCCTATTCGAATTTAAATATAAGGTAATCAAAATAATTTTTTAAACTCATATACATTAATAAATTACATAATTTCAATTATCAATTTCGATAATACCATAATAATTTGCACTGCAAGAATAATCATTCCATGTCCACGATGATAAAGATCCTCTGATGGTGTTACAATCTTCTCCACCAGCATTATTTGGTTCACCGCTACGCCATTTTGAAGAACCGTCTGGCCATTGGGCACCTGATGAAATATTGTCTGTAACTCCACCATCACCAGATGTAGTCCCAGTATACCAATACCACGTACCTTCGGTTACATTATCTTTCGAACCTATCCAAAGATCACGATTCGTTCCTCCATAACTTCCAAATTTCTCATATAACCAAACATTTTCTGCTTTTGTGTTCAAAACAGCTAAATAACCTCCCACTGAAGCTGCAGCAGTCGCTGCGGCATCCCAGCTCATTGTTGAAGATGTTAAAGCATATGTGTGTCCATCGTTAGTTTCGGAGCCTTGAATATCTGAGGAAAGAACAGCACTTGCAGTCGAAGATAGGTCGCCTGCACCACATGAATTTACCGAGGCAACCTTGTAATAGTATGTTGATCCATTATCTAAACTGCTGTGGGTATAGTTATCATTAATTATTGATGTGATTGCGGTGTCATTACTGTTTATTCCTGAAACATTGTCCCAGTATAAAGTATAACTAGTTGCATCGCTAACCGAGTTCCAAGAAATAGTTACTGTATTATTTGCTCCGCTGGCAGATAAATTGTCGGGGGCAGATAGTGTTGAACAGCTTTCTGTTTCATCAGAATTTGAAGTATTAGAAGTATTAATATCATCATAGTTGTAACAAGACATAATTCCGAAAATACATATAATTTTCAAAAAAATAATAGAAATATATTTTATCTTTGGATTAATCATTTTTAATTTATTTTTAACAAAAATTCATATTATCTAGGTTTATAATCAATTTAAAATTCTAGTTACTCCTACACCAAAACTGAACCTAGAGTGAGATCCCCGTTGTCGGAGTCCAGATTCACAAGTAGCAACCGCCTCTTCAGTACTGTACTTCGCGCAGTCAGGATGAGTCATGACTCCTGCTTTGCTCAGTACAGGCTCTACTGGAGAGCAACCGGTCTGAAAAAAGCTCAATGTAATAATAGCTAAAATTATACTAAAATAGAAATTTGTATTTCTCAAAATTTTCCTAATTGATAAAAAGTTTTTTAGCAAAAAAATTAATT
>CACIWU010000081.1 GCA_902590435.1 uncultured SAR324 cluster bacterium
ATGAATTAAATAGACCTGTAGTTGGTTTAGGACATTCACTTGGAGCGATATTAACTCTACTAGCAGCATCAAGAAAACCTAATCTATTTAAATCAGTAATACTATTAGATCCTCCAATATTTTCACCATTAAAACGTGGTATCATTGATTTACTAAGAGTTGCAAAAGTCGAAGATATATTTAGTCCAGCAGGTAAATCTAAAAAAAGACGTGAAAGTTTCAGCTCAAAAGAACAAGCTGTAGAATATTTTAAAACAAAAAAACTATTTATGAATTTTCAGATTAGGACAATAGAGGACTATGTTAAATACGGATTAGTTGAAGGAAAAGAAGAATTAAAACTTAAGATATCAGTCGATAAAGAAGTTGCTATTTATAGAAAACTTTTAACTAAGTATCCTGAATCAGTCTACAATGTAAAAGGTGTAATATTTTACTCTACAAGAAATCCTATTCATTGGCGATTAGATATAAGGTGGATCAAAAGAAAATTTACAAATATAAAAATATATCCATTTCCAGGTAATCATTTTTTTCCTTTAGAAAATCCTAAATCAACTGCTATGCTTATCAAACGTATATTGTGAATTAATGAATATTTTATAAAATAATAAGAAAATAGTTAATAAATATTAAATAATAATATTATGTTAAATTAATAATTAATTAAAAAATATAATATAAAAAATAGAAAAAATGTGTTATTTTTAATAAAAAATGAAAATAAAAATAAGCCGAGGTGGTGGAACTGGTAGACACGCTGTCTTGAGGGGGCAGTGGGCTATGCTCGTGCGGGTTCGAGTCCCGCTCTCGGCACCATTTAAATAAAAAGAAAGATAAAATAAATGAAGTACTTTAATAAAATAATTATTTTTATTCTTATAGTTTATATACATTCTTGTTCAATTCTCGAAGAAGATGGTACTACAAAAGCACCTACATGGATTATTACAGCATGGCAGGATGTTGATCGTTATCACCAATATAAAGAATCTTGGGATGAAGGTAATCTTTATGTACCAAGTTATAGTCTTAGAGGTATAGCAAGTAATAATTCAAAAGAAATTATTATTGTTGGCCAAGCTGGAAATATATGGCAATCTTCTGATTTAGGTTTGACTTGGGATAATAGAACATCTGGAAATAGTAATACTACGAGGTTATGGGAAGTGGAATATAATAATGGTAATTATGTGGCAGTAGGTGATGCTGGCGTTATTATAACGTCCACAGATGGTATTACTTGGAACAATCGAACTTCAGGAGTTACAAAAAAGCTTAGGGGTGTAGCATTTGGAAATTCAACGTATGTTACAGTCGGAGAAACAGGTACAATTTTATCATCTTCAGATAGTATTTCATGGACTTCAAGAACAAGTGGTACAACAAATTATTTATATGGAGTAAGTTATCTGAATGATAAATTTATTGCAGTTGGTAATAGTGGAATTCTATTAACTTCTACTGATGGTATTACTTGGAGCAGTAAATCTTCTGGAATATCAACACATCTTAAAGAAGTTTCTTATGGAAATGGAATATATGTAGCAGTTGGTAATGGGGGTACTGTTATTAGTTCTACAGATACTGAAACATGGACATCAAGGGATGGAGTAAGTGGAGATCTGTGGGCAATAGACTTTGGGAATGACACTTTTCTTACAGGAGGAAATGATCTTTATAAATCATATGATGGTATAAATTGGGATAATATATCTTCAATATCAGTACAAGCAATTAAATTCATTGATTACGAATTGCCAAAATGGAGATATTTGTACCATATTGATAGTGAGGAAAGTAAAATTAAATGTAATTTTTGTCAAGGATTTTAAAAAAATATATTTCAAATGACATACACTTAATATCTGAAAATGGTGGAGTTCCTATGTATATTTAATTATTATTCTATTTAATAATTATTTATTTACTATTCCAATAACTGAAAAAATATGGTCAGATACAGTTTTTATTTTTATATGTTTGTCATTGTATGGCCTTGGGAATCCTCTTATAGTTTCAGTTTTCAAATTTTTGAATATTCCACATTTTAAATATAAATCTAAAACAAATCCAAGCCTTTCAAATGCTTGTAAATCTGACCAAATTGATATTTCTTTACCAGTAAACCATTGGTCTGAAATTGTAGTTATAAATACGCCTCTGGGTTTGAGTATTCTAGCAACTTCCTTTGTAATCTCAGTAGAATATAATGAAAAAGAAAAAACTATGCCTGATAGTCTTAATATTACTATTTATAACGAATGATTTGTATGCAATATTTTTTGAAAGAAGAAAATCAATTAAAGATGATCTATTTGAATATTATTTTTTAGTGGCTCCAATTGAAAGGCCTGGGTTTGGTAGTTTAATTACTGTTGGTTCAATAGTTAACAACATTCCTATACCATGGATTGAAGATGGAAAATTTAACTTAATTGGAGGAATTGGTAAGGGTAAGGGTGAAAATGAATTTGAAGGTGAAGAAATTGATGCATATGGTTTAACAATAATTGACTTTCCGATATTTTCAAATAATTTTACTTTTAGTCCTGCAAGATTATCTGCAACTAAATTTTCATATGCATTTTATGAAAGAGGAATAGATTCTGATCCTGAAAGGAAATTTACTATAATGGCTGATAGAGTAGCACAAAACATTGGAGAAATATCTTATTATTTTTTAGATAGACAAATAGAGTTATTTTATACTTTTTTTAATGCAGAAGTAGATTTTTTTGGATATCAAGATTACGATGGAAATATTGTAAGTTTAAAAGGAGTAGAAGGTTTCGGTTCAGGAACATCAAAATGGACTGAGAGGTGGGGAGTATTATTAGATGATACCGACTTTAGAAGAGATCCAAGAATTGGTTATTTCATAAAATTAGATAGATGGGAGTGGCCAAATAGAACTCCACAAGAAAGTAGTTGGTTCCAATATGATTTAGAAACTACTGGTTATATTCCAATAATTGATATGAAATTAATTATGGTTATAACTCAATATCTTAGTACTTCTAAAGTTATTTATCCCGGAAAAGTTAATAAATATACTTGTAGTGATAAGCAACTAGTAATATATCCAAAGTGTCAGGACATTGTGGATGAAACTTACAAGAGGGACTTAGAAAACTCAAAAAAAGGACGAGCAACTGCATTGGGAGGATATGAAAGACTTAGAGGATATCCTGAAGGAAGGTTCTTTGATGAACACACAAATTTTAGAGGAATTGAAATTAGATATTATTTAAATTCAGTAGATATAGATTTTGATTTGTTAATAGCCAAAGGGTTTTTGGCCGAATTTCAGTTAGCAGGATTTTATGAACAGGGTACGGTATCTCCAGATTTAGGAGATAATTTTTGGAATAATTTTAAAGAAAGTTATGGATTTGGACTGAGAATTATAACTGGATCTGCAGTAGGAAGATTAGACTTTGGTTTTTCAAGTGAAGGAGGAGCTACTACAGCTTATTGGGATTATCCTTTTTAAATATATCTAAATATAATTAATTAAATA
>CACIWU010000082.1 GCA_902590435.1 uncultured SAR324 cluster bacterium
CGTATGCATCATCCTGGAGCAAATAAAAAAATAGTCGCCGCAGCTATAGAGATATTCTATCAGCTTAGAGAACTTGATTTGACTAGAAAACCATCAACTAGTGAAATCCTTGATTGGATTGCTTATTTGGTCCGTACTAAAGTTCTAGATTCTAAAGTTGTAGAAAAACTTCAAGGCGCACAAACCTTGATAAAACACCGAGATGATCGTGAACTATTAAAAGCAATTCAGGAAAAGGGAATTAATTCAGCAACCAGCCAAAATTCTTCAAACTGGTAGTATGTGCATACTTATATTAAATTCATTTTATTAAATGTTTTATATTGGATTTTTCATTATAATTTTTTTAATTGGCAGTATCCCTTTCGGCCTTATAATAAGCCGCTATTGGCTTAAAATAGATATACGTAATGAAGGCAGTGGAAACATTGGAATGACTAATGTTATGCGTATTGGAGGAAAATGGCCTGGGATTTTAACTTTTTTACTAGACTTTGGAAAGGGATCTTTGGCTGTCATACTTTCTAAAATATTTTTTTTGAATTCCGAATTAAATATAGAAGAAAAGCTTATTTTTCAGAATTTTTCCGCAATTATTGTAGTATTAGGTCACGTTTTCTCAATTTTTCTCCGTTTTAAAGGTGGCAAAGGTATTTCAACTTTATTTGGTGTTTTAACAATTTTACATTTCAATATAGCTATTATCGCTGCGATTATTTGGGCTGGAATCTTTAGATGGAAAAATATTTCCAGTCTTTCTGGAATAACAATGCTATCATCTCTCCCTTTTTTATTCCTTTTAGTGCCTTGGATAAAAAATGAATCTCCAGTTTCGACTATTTTTTTACTTTTTCTTATGCTATCATTACTACTGCTTTTCAAGCATAAAGATAATTTTATAAGACTGATCAGAGGACAAGAAAAAAACTTAACTAATAACAATCGTAAAAATTAATCCCATAAATATTTTTTATGAACCCAATCAATTCTATCATTATTTTCTTCGGGAAAGATTTATTGAAGCATGTCATAGTATTCTGCATAATTGCAATTATTTCATGGTTTTTAATTCAAAATGGAATCGTTTGGGGCGGTTATATTTTGTGGATATCATTAATATTGATCTCCACTATAATCATTTGGAGAGCAGGAGATTTTTTCTCGATTGCAGCAAATTATGTCCAAGAAAAACATAATATCCCTCAGTCTATAAAAGCCGCTGTTATTGATGCAATTGCAAGTTCTTTCCCAGAATTTTGTGTTGCTGTAATCGCTGTTTTGATGATCGGAAGAGCTGAAGTAGGAATAGCAAGCGTGGTTGGCTCTGCGCTATACAATGTATTAGTTATTCCTGCTGCTGCGGGACTAGTTGCAGCTACTCCAATGGTTATTAGTCGTGAAGTGGTATGGCGTGACAATATTTTTTATCTTGGCGTGACAATTTTGCTATGTGCAATGCTCTGGATTTTTCCAAATGAATGGGGAGCGGGAGTAGCTTGCTTGTTCTTGTTGGCATACATAGGTTACATTTTTATACTCCAAAGAGATTTCAAAACATCATCAAAACTAGAAAAGGATTCCCTCACGGCCGAAGCACATAAAGTTGAAGCAATTAAATCGGAACCTGAATTATTGAATCCTGAATCTGAAGAAATTAATGAAATAGAGTTGACATCCGAAAAAAAGGCTTGGTTTTGGATAATAGGTTTAATGTTGGTTATGGGAGGCGCTTCTCACATTCTCGTTGAAGCTTCCTTGTCACTTGGTAACATGTTGGGAATAGACGGAGTAATCATGGGATTCATAGTAATTGCAGCTGGCACATCAGTCCCCGACACGGCTCTATCTGTAATCAGCGCAAGAAAAGGTCAATATGATGCCGCAATTTCCAACGTTTTTGGGAGTAACATTTTTGATATTTGTGTTTGTTTGAGTATCCCTATTCTTCTTGCATTAGCTATTAGCGGAGAAAAAACAAATATCGAGCTTCCACAGATGGGCCTTATATGGAGCCTTGTGGGAGCTACTTTTTTAGCCATATATTTTTTCTGGAGCAATAATTACACTCTTACAAAATTAAAAGCTGGTATGATGGGAATGTTATACCTACTTATCATTTTAATTTCTTTCACATTTTAATAAATCTTCCTTATCAAGTTTATTTTTATTATTTAATATAAGGGTATATAAATATCTATTTTTTATAATTCCGAAATTTCACATTATAAAATTGAATCCAAAGCATATATAAAAAACTACTTCAATTATCTGCTGTGTTGCTCCAAGGCTATCTCCAGTAATTCCTCCTAATCTTTTTTTAAAATAGAATAGTACGGCAAATCCTATTAACAAATTTAAAATTAGTACCAACCATGAGAAGTTGCCAAGAAAAAATAATGGCAACAAACCAAAAACTGCATTTACACTTAAATCTTTAATTGACAACTCTATCATTGATTTGGATTTACTCTTTACAGGGTTTTGTACATATTCTGCAAAAAAAACCTGAGATATAGAAATAAAACGACTTAAAGCATGCCCTGCAATCCAGACCAATGGCAAAATTCCCGTCTCAATTTGTAAAAGAGCATAAAATTTTATCAAGATTAAAAAAACTAACCCCACTGAGCCATAGGTACCTATTCTAGAATCTTTCATAATCTTAAGTCTTTCTTCCTTATTCCAGCCACCTAAAACTCCGTCACAAGAATCTGCGAATCCATCTTCGTGAATAGCACCAGTAAGCAAAACCGTAACTACCATTCCTAACAAAACTGATATTGGGGATGTCTCAAAGGATTTAACAGAATAGTAATTTGTCACAAAAATTTCTGGAATAATAAAAACTGAAGCACTTACAAAGCCGACAACACACCCTACCAAAGAAAAATATCGGGAAGAATTTAATTTTTCAACAGAATACCATTTTGAAGGGAAAGGAATTCTGGTATAAAAAATAAATGCATCCAAAACTCTTTGAATCTCTTTTCTCAATTTTTGCTCAATCATTTTTGCCACTTATTTTTGCAGATTCGAAAGATGCCATCTCATCTAAAAAAGCAATTGCTGACTGTAAAATTGGGAATACAACCGCTGCCCCCGTTCCTTCTCCCAAGCACATCCTTAAAGATAATATTGGGTCTGCTTGTAAATATTTTAGCATTTCATCGTGCCCTAATTCATCCGATTGATGAGAAAAAACTGCATATCCACTAACTTTTGGAGAAATTTTATAAGCTGCTAAAAGTGCTGATGTCGCTATAAAACCATCAATTAACAATGTCCTGCCCAAAACAGCTGATTCCAACATTGCTCCTGCCATCATAACAATTTCAAAACCACCAAAAGCTGCCAAAATAGATAGAGGGTCTTTAATTTCTTCATGCTTTTTAAGGGCTTTCTCAAGAGTTTCTCGTTTCCGATTAACTCCTAAC
>CACIWU010000083.1 GCA_902590435.1 uncultured SAR324 cluster bacterium
ATTAATTATTTTTTTTGTTAATTTTTTTTGCCAGGAAATAACCTATTGGAGGATTATCCTTCGACTTGAATAACATCTCAAATTCCGTCAGAATATTTTTGTCATTGTAAATACTTTCATGCAGATCTTTTGTGTGTTCAATAATAGTGAAATCTTTGCTATCGGAAAGTATTTTAAAAACTGTTTCAAAATATTCGAGATGATCAGTTTTTAATCTGAATTCTCCGTTGGAACGCATTGTATAAGATAGTTTTGAAATAAAATTATGATTAATGAGCCTGTGTTTTCGTTGACTTTTTTTGTTCCATGGGTCTGGGAAATTAATATGTAAAAAGTCTAAACTGTTTTGCTGAAAATATTCATCAAAATATTCACCACATTCTCGCAGCAAAAGAATATTTTTAATATTTTGTCGTTCAATCTTTTTTGCTGCAAGGACTAATCTTTTGTAGCGGAGTTCAATTCCTATAAATGAATCTTTTTTATGGTTAATAGCATTTTCTATTAAGTAACGACCTGATCCACAACCGATTTCAAGATGGATTTTACCTAAATGAGATTTGTCCTTCGAGTCTTTTTTTTTGTTTTCAAAATGATTTTGGAAATTCTCGATAGAGGGATGAGGAATTAGAATTTTAGGAAAATTGTATAATAGTGCTATATATGGATTATTTTTTTTCAGTCGCGTAAAAATTTTTTGATCTTCGACTTTATAGTTTTTTGGTCGATATCTCATACTTTTAGTAATTATTAGTTTTGTCTGAAACTCAAAAATTAACAATAATTAATAGTGTGTATTTTTCTCAAGATGGTACAGTTACTATTGAACTTAATGATAAAAGAAAGTTTAAATTATCTGCTCAATATTGGATAGATTTAAATCATCCTCGAGATAAAAATCTTTCAGAAGCTCAACTTGAAAATTTAGAAAGTGAGACCAACTACACAAAGATCCGTGAGAAAGTATTAAACTTACTTTCCCTGAGAGAACACTCAGTTTTTGAATTACAAAGAAAGGTAAAACAAAGTTTGTTAAGATCAGGAATTGAAAATTTCTCTGTGTTATTTAAAAGATGTATTTTTGAAATGCAAGAGAAAAATTTTCAAAGTGATGAACGTTTTACAAGACATTTTGTTAAATCAAAAATTGGAAATAAGCTTCAAGGCCCATTCAAGATATTGCAAGATCTTCAAAATCGAGGCATTTCTTACGAACTTTCAAAAATTGTTATAGATGAAATAACTGATCAAGAACTCTGGATGGAAAAAGCAGTTGAGTGCCTTAAATATTTTTATAAAAAAAATAAAAAAAAAATCGATCCATCTTTTGGTCAAAAACTATTCCAGAGAGGGTTCCCTTGGGAAATTATTCAGCAAGCAATGGATAAATTTAAAAGTGAATGCATACATTTGAATTACTAAGATTTTAATATAATAAAGTTTTTTCCTAAAATCAAAATCTATGAAATTATATTTACACAATGCATAAGGGAGATTTTCAAACTAATTCTAGATCGGATGATTTAGAGCTTTTTAAATATTCAAGTGAAAATTCTGAAGAAGTAGTTTTCAGTCAAAAAGGTCAATTTTTCCCTGAAAGATTATCAAAAGAATACGTTCAAAGACTACCGGTTATTTCATTTAAGGGTAGGATTCATTTAATTGAAAAAAGAAAGGATTTAGAAAAAGTAACAAAAATTTTGAGTCAGGAGAAAGTATTGGGATTTGATACAGAAACGCGTCCTAATTTCAAAAAAGGTCAAAAAAACTCGGTTTCACTTTTACAGTTATCTACCACAAAAGACGCATATTTGATTCGACTTAATATTTTAGGGTTCCCTTCTGAATTAGTATCTTTACTTAAAGATAAAAATATTTTAAAAGTAGGAGTTGCGATTCTAGATGATATTAGAGCACTACAAAAATTATGTAAGTTTGATCCAGGAGGATTTGTTGAATTATCTGATATAGGGAATCAGTTGGGGATTGTAACTTGCGGATTACAGAATTTAGCGGCTATATTTTTCGGTGTTAGAATAACAAAAAAAGAGCGATTAACAAATTGGGAAAAAAATGAATTTAATAATAGTCAATGTCTTTATGCTGCAACCGATGCTTGGATTTGTTTGGAAATGTTTATTCTCCTTAAAAAGGAAAAATTTCTTCCAAAAAAAATAATTTGGTCAATGCCAACTCCTAAAAAATCTAGGTTTAAGAAATTTTTTAATAAAAATAAAAAGTAAGTAAGGAGTTTGATTATGTTCCAGAAAAAATGGATACACACACCTCCTGGTGATTTTAAAGAGATAAAGATTCTAAGTGATGAATGGCAAATTCCAGAAATTGTAGCAGGAGTTATTATAAGTAGAGGATACAAAACGAAGGATGATATAGAATCTTTTCTTTTTCCTAACATTAGAAAATTAAGGGATCCATATGAGCTTCGTAATATGGAAGAGGCAGTACTTTTATTGCATGATTCGATTATAAAAAAACGTCGAATTATAATTTTAGGAGATTATGACGTAGACGGTATTACAGCAACAGCTTTGATGGTTGAATTCTTAAGTAAGTGTGGGCTCGATAACTTAGATTATTTTATTCCAAATCGTTTAAAACATGGGTATGGTCTCACAGAATCAAGTACGAATATTTTACTTGAAATGGAGCCTGATTTAGTTATCACAGTAGATAATGGGATTACTTCGGGTAAAGAGATTCAAAGACTGAATGATGAAGGGGTTTTGACAATAGTAACTGATCATCATTTAGCCAATACAGAAATGTTACCTTCTGGAATAGTTGTTAATCCTAATCATCCTGAATGTAAATATCCTTTTAAGGAAATTTCTGGATGTGGGGTAGCGCTTAAATTGATAATGGGATTACGTAAATCATTGCGTGAAACTGGATTTTGGAATAAAAAAATACCTGAACCAAATTTGCTTCAAAGTTTAGATTTAGCTGCACTGGGTACGGTGGCAGACGTGGTTTCATTATTAGATGAAAATAGGATTTTTACATATTATGGACTGAAAGTGATGAATGAAAAACCAAGGTTATCAATTAAAGTCCTTCAGCGGTTGAAAAATATTGGCAGAATAACTTCTCGGTCAATAGGATTTCAGTTTGCCCCTTTATTGAATGCAGCAGGCCGTTTAATGGATGCGAACATAGCTGTAAAATTTTTACTTTCAGGAGATAAAAAAGAAGCTGAAAAGATGGCAAAAATTCTCAATACAACGAACTTTGAAAGAAGGGAAAAAGAATCATGCATGCTAAAAAAAGCTCTAATTCTATGTGAAAGACAAAAGAAAAAACCGGCTATGATTTTAGCTTCTAATGATTTTCATGAGGGAATTAATGGTATAGTTGCTTCTCGTTTG
>CACIWU010000084.1 GCA_902590435.1 uncultured SAR324 cluster bacterium
TGTTCCCCATGACACTTTATCTGCTAAAACGGCAACCAATAAACCAAAAACAACACTCAAAGTTGGTACAACAATCAACCACAGAATATTGTTTAAAATAGCTTTCTTTAAATCAGGGTCGCCAAATGCCCAGATATAATTTTTTAAGCCAACAAAGTTCTTTTGTAGATATAAACTCGTCGGACTAAAAAATTTTTCATCTTTATTAAAAAGTTTTATAGAGTGCTTTGATTAAAGATTAGTAGAGTGTTTATCATTCTTTTATTTTCTAGCTCAGACTTTAATAATCTAGCTCAGTGATTATATTTGCATTGCAGAATAATCTAAGTTTAAAACAATCTTTAAATAGTTATTTAGGAGAGAAAAATGAATATCAAATCATTTCTGAGTATTTTTTTAATTACAATAATGTTATGTGGAATTACTGTAAGTGTAATTCCAGCAGCAGATTATAAAATACGAGCAACTGCTAACTCAAATGAGAACGATGAAGATTATGATGGTCTTGTTGTTTTCAAGAATTATGTTGAATCAGCATCAAATGGTGCGATTTCAGTAGAACTTTTCATAGGAACTCAACTTTGTTCCAAAGGAGCTGAATGCCTCCAAGGAATAGCTGATGGTTCAATTGATATATATATTTCTACTTCTGGAGGTGCTGCAGGGATATTCCCTTACGTACAAGTTTTAGATCTTCCATACTTGATGAGTAGTGACAGAATAGCAGAACATGTTCTCTCAGGAGATTTTACTCGACGTATGAGAGAGTTGGCATTGGCTGATTCTGGAGGGAAAATAAGATTGATGACAATTGGAAATACTGGAGGTTGGAGAAATTTTGCCAACACAAGACGCCCAGTTAAACAACCATCTGACATGAGAGGATTGAAGATTCGTACTGTAGTAGCCGATTTGCCACAAGAGTTGGTAAAAGCATTAGGTGCTTCACCTACTCCAATTCCATGGCCAGAACTCTTTACTTCCTTTCAAACTGGGGTAGTTGAAGGGTCTAAAAACGGAATTACTGACATAATGAATATGAAATTTCCAGATGCTGGTCTAAAATATGTAACTCTAGATGGTCATGCATACATGGGAGCACTATGGTGGATGTCTAATGATAAATTTTTGTCGATGCCTAAGGATTTGCGTCGAGTAGTAGTCGATGGTTTTGCAGCTCTTCAGCAAGCAACATTTGCTTCACCGAAGAGGAAATCTATCAAAGCATACGAAGACTTTGTTGCAGGCGGAGGTAATTTATATGTTCCAACACCAGCGCAGAAAGCAAGTTTCAAAGAAGCAGCTAAGCCAGTATATCAATGGTTTAAATCCAATATTAAAAATGGAACAGCTGTGTTTGATTATCTAATTGAAGGCGTTTTGGCTGCTGAAGCAGATATCTCGGCAGGCATGAGCCAAGATCTAAAATAAATCTATTTTAGGGCTGTTAAAAAAATAACAGCCCTTCCGCAAAAATTTCTCCACTTTTAATTTGTTTCTAATTGACAGAATTACTAATGTTTTTTTTGTTTAAGCTATTTGCTAATTAAAATCATGATTTTTTTACTAAAAGGACTAGTTTATTTTAACACAATTATTTTGCGTCTGGGCAGGCAACTAGCGTGGATTTCGATTGGACTGATGGTTATTATTATTCTTATACAAGTTTTTTTTAGATATGGACTTAATTCAGCACTACCTTGGCCTGATGAAGCAGCTCGATTCTTAATGCTATGGATGACAGGTTTTATTGCACCTAGTGCATATCGCTGGGGAGGATTTGTATCAATTGAAATTATTTTTCGGCTTCTACCTTCAACAATTATCAAATTATTGACATTGTTTCTATTAATTCTATCTTTAATTGTTCTAATTGTAGGATTACACTTTGGACTAAAACACGTTGATAGTGGTTGGCTTTTTTATTCTTCTTCAATGAAATGGCCTCTAAATCTAATAGGCATGGAATCCATAAAAGTTAAACTTGCATGGATGTATATGTCTCTGCCAGTAGGATTAGGTTTGATGACACTAGTAAACATAGAACTTATTATAAAAAATTTTTTATTACTATTAAATCCAAAACTTGAATTACCAGTTGATCCTGACCAACCTAAAACAGAGAAATAGATAATGTTAGCTTTTTTCTTACCAGTTTTTCTTTTTTCTCTAATGATTGGGTTACCAGTATTTTTTGGACTCTTAGCAGCACCAGGGATACTACTATGGCTTAATGACCAATCAAGGGATCTGGCTCTACTTTACAGAAATGTATATAATGGAATGGATAGCTTCCCTTTAATGGCAATTCCATTTTTCATGTTGGCAGGAGTGTTAATGAATCGAGGTGGTATAACAGCACGCCTAGTTGAATTTTCTCAAGCTTTAATGGGTCATTTAAGAGGAGGACTAGCCCAAGTAAATATACTCAGCTCAATGTTATTCGCAGGTCTTTCAGGTTCGGCAGTAGCCGATACATCTGCAATCGGTTCGATGTTAATTCCTGCAATGGAAAAAAATGGTTATACCCGCAAATTTTCTGCTGCAATTACTGCTGCTTCATCTGTAATTGGACCAATAATACCACCTTCAGGCATTATGATTATTTATTCATATGTCATGGGTGAAAGTGTGGCAGCATTATTTTTAGCAGGTGTTGTTCCAGGAGTTTTAGTTGGTATTGGACTTATGTTAATAACTTGGATAATGGCCAATCGTCATGATTTCCCGGTTGCTACAAAAAAATCCTCCTGGGGCGAAAGGGGAAATGCATCTCTTAAAGCATTCTTTCCTCTTCTAACTCCTGTTATTATTCTTGGAGGAATACTAGGAGGAATTTTTACTCCAACAGAAGCATCTGCAGTCGCTGTAGCATACTCCCTTATCGTAAGTTTACTTATTCTAAAGTCTATGGAAATTAAGGATTTGCCTAAAGTTCTTACCGAAGCTGCCATGACATCATCTGTAGTTCTTTTATTGGTTGGTGCTGCAATGGCTTTCAAAACAGTAGTAAGTCTTTCGCATACTCCAGAAATTATGGCTGAATGGATCTTAAGTCTCTCCAGTAATCCTCTTATTTTACTGTTTTTAATAAATCTTCTTCTTTTCTTGGTTGGTATGTTCCTAGATGCTGGACCTGCTATAATTATTCTTGCACCAATCCTTGGACCTATTTTCTTAGACCTTGGAGTTCATCCCGTACATTTTGCAATTATAATGAGCGTTAATCTTACTGTGGGTCTTGCAACACCTCCAATGGGTCTAGTTCTGTTTGTTGCTTCCTCTGTTTCAGGAGAAAGGATAGAATCCATATCAAGATCTATTTTACCTTTCCTAGCAGTTGAA
>CACIWU010000085.1 GCA_902590435.1 uncultured SAR324 cluster bacterium
CAAAAATATATTAATATTTTCACCAATTGCAAATTGAAAAATTAATAAATTCATTACTAAAAACAAAAGCATAGACGGAATATTCTCTTTTCTTCTTAAATCAATCAAAAAATCTTTCCAAACCAAAATAAAAGTTTTACGAAAAAAAGATTGCATGTGAAGAATTCTCGATGTGAAAAAAAGCAAAAAATATTTATGCCGCTTTTTCTTTACTTGAAGATGATGAATTTTTATTTTGAACAGATTCTTTTTTTTCTGATTTTGGCTGATTACCTTGAGAAACAGGACTCTCTGATTTAGAAGACCCTTCATTTTTAGTGGAGGTTTTTTCTTTATCAGATTTTAACGATTCACTATTTTCCGCTGCTTTATTTGAATACCCATCTTTGTACCATCCTCCACCCTTTAGATGAAAAGAACTCATTGAGACTTTCCGTTCTGCACAGCCATCGCCACAAGAAGGACATGTATCAAAAGAAGGATCACTGAATTTTTGAACTTCCTCAAATTCATAACCACAACTTTTGCATAGGTATTCATAGATTGGCATATCAGTCTCTTTCTGCTAAAATAATTTAAATTAAGTGACAAATATCTTACAAATAATTATGTTTTTTGTCAATTATCAGTTAATAAGATATTTTTTTAAGAATGACAAAATTAAAGGCTTCCAATTTAAAAAAATCATATCAGGGTAGAAATGCAGTAAAAGGTATTTCTCTTGAAGTGGCTCAAGGCCAAATTGTTGGGCTACTTGGTCCTAACGGTGCTGGTAAAACAACTACCTTTTATATGATAGTTGGCGTTCAAAATCCGGACGAAGGAACTATTTTATTAGATGGTCAAGATATCACACATTTTCCAATACATAAAAGAGCAAAAGCGGGCTTAGGTTACCTTTCTCAAGAACGTTCAATTTTCAGGAAGTTAACTGTTGAGGAAAATCTTATTGCAGTTCTTGAAATGCTTCCTTTGAACCGCAAAGAAAAAAAAGAAAAACTTGATTTACTTTTAAATGAACTTGGAATTCAACATGTTAGAAAAATAAAAGGGTATGCTCTCTCAGGAGGAGAAAGCAGACGTGCAGAAATAGCCAGGGCGTTAGTACTGGAGCCTGCAATCATGTTGCTAGATGAACCATTTGCAGGTGTGGATCCGATTGCTGTTGCAGATATTCAAAATATTGTACAACAATTAGCTAAGAGGAACATAGGTGTATTAATAACAGACCACAATGTAAGAGAGACATTTGGTATTATTGATTATGGATATATTATGAATGAAGGAGAATTGCTAGTAGGAGGGACTCCAGATGAATTGGTTGAAAATGATCAGGCAAGAAAAGTATATTTAGGAGAAACATTCTCGATGTAGAATTGACTTTTGCATCAACATGGAGCGAAACTATTAACAAGAAGATTATTTAATATAATAATATTATTCCATAGGAAGAAATTTTTCTCAATCAAAACTAACTAAGATCAAGAGGATTCATGGCGATGCAAATGAAAATGCAGATGAAGATGAGTCAGCAGTTGATCATGACTCCGCAACTGCAACAAGCCATCAAATTATTGCAACTGTCACGAGTGGAATTGGAAGAATTGATAGAACAAACTTTAATTGAAAATCCAGTACTTGAGGAAGGTATAGATATGGACTCATTTCCTGGAAAAAAAGAGGAATCTCAAGAAACTACAGAAGCTTCCGAAACTTCCGAAACCCCCGATGTAGTCGACGACACAGAAAATTACGAGACTGCCCGTGAAAAAGAAGAGGAAAGTAATGATCAGGATGAGATTGATTGGCAGCAATATATTGAACAAGTTGAGCAATTCGGAGGTTACCAAGATAGAAGATATAACTCTTCTTCTGACGATGACGATAGTCCTTCTCTTGAAGCTACTACTGCTAAATCCGAATCTTTAGTTGATCATTTAACTTGGCAGTTAGACATGCAAGATTTATCTCCTCTTGAATACGAAACAGGAGCATATTTAATAGGGAATATTAATAACGATGGTTTCCTGGTAACAAGCGTTTATGAGTTATTGGAATCTCAAAATAATCTTTGCGAAAAGATAATAGAAAAACATAATCTTGGTGAATTAAAAGTTTTATCTGAAATAGATCACAATTTATTAAACCTAAAATTTGAGTCAGGTAAAATTTCTCCAAAGAACAAGAATAAAAAAGATGATTCTTTTGAAATTGATCCAGAGAATAAATCTCCAGAAATAATTCATGAGAAACCAGAAAATTTTTATATTGCATGTGCTTTTGTAGAGAATGTATTGAAAAAAATTCAGCAGTTTAATCCAAATGGTGTTGGGGCAAGAAGTTTACAAGAATGTCTTCTAATCCAGCTAGAAATTTTAGGTGATAAAGAAAGTTTGAGTTCTCGAATTGTCAAACAAGACATGCAACTTTTAGAATCTAAAGATCTAAAGAAAATTGCAAGAAGACAAAAACAAGATATTGAACAGGTTATAGAATCCTATAGATTAATAATGTCTCTTGAACCAAAACCAGGTCGAGAATTTATTTCTAATCCATCACACCATTACATTATACCAGATGTTTACATTTACCAAAAAGATGATGAATATAAAGTGGCATTAAATTCCGCTGGCATGCCTCGTCTTAGAATAAGTAATTATTATAAAGACCTAAGTAACAATATGGAGGATGATGGTAGTCTTACAAAAGATTATATTTTAGAAAAAGTCAAAGCTGGACAATGGCTTCTAAAAAGTATTGAGCAACGACAAAAAACAATTTACCGTGTTACCAAAAGCATATTACGTTTTCAAAAAAAATTCTTTGATCAAGGCATACATTTTTTAAGACCTCTTGTTCTAAAGGATGTCGCTGAAGATATTGATGTCCATGAATCTACGGTAAGTAGAATTACAACTAATAAATACGTTCATACACCTCAAGGAATTTTTGAATTAAAATATTTTTTCACTAGCGGAATCGATCAAGGAGGAGGAGATGCTGTATCTTCTAAAAGAATAAAAGATATGATACTTCAAATGGTTCAAAAAGAAGACTTAAAATCACCTTATACTGATCTACAAATAGCAGATATTCTGGAAAGACAAAGCGGTATAAAAGTAGCTAGAAGAACTGTTGCAAAATACCGTGAAGCACTCAATATTCTACCATCTAACAAACGTAAACAACTTTTCTGAAACCTTCATTAAAAAAATAAAATGGGAATATTAATTCGATTATTTAATTTGTTCCGTTCAAATGCTAACGACATTTTGAACAAGGCAGAAGATCCTGAAAAAATGCTGGT
>CACIWU010000086.1 GCA_902590435.1 uncultured SAR324 cluster bacterium
TATACAGATATTTTGAGTATGGCTGATAGGTTGGTATTTTTAAGAGTTTTACTTAAAGAAGTGGCCAAGAATCATGGGAAATTTGTTACATTTATGCCCAAACCAACAATTGGAGACTGGCGTTCCGGAGCTCATATCAATACTTCAATGCAGTCGATTAAAAATTTAGGTGTCAACATTTTTGAGAATGAGTCTGGAGAATGGTCAGATACAATATATAGAGCAGTAGGAGGATTACTAAGGCATGGAGGTGCTCTTACAGCGATTACATGTTCAACAGTTAATTCTTATAATGGTCTTGTTCCAAAAGTAGGGGGCTTTGAAGGAGGAACTGTGACTTGGGCTCCAACTCATATGACTTATGGTTATAATAATCGATCGGCTATGTTACGTTTACCTCAGAATCGTTTTTGCATTGAAAATCGGGCGGCAGACATGTGTATGAATCCATATTTATCTCTTGGAATGACAGCTGCAGCTATGACTGAAGGGATTGTAAAAGAATACTTACCCGGTGAGCCTTTGAATCAAGATTTGTACGAAATGACTGAAGAAGATATAATTAATTCAGGAGCTCAAAGACTACCTCGAAATTTGTTAGAAGCAATTGAAATATTGCGGACAGATAAGCTTGCCCAAAAAGTTCTTGGAGAGCCAATGATGAGATCTTATCTTAGATACAAAACTGATGAGTGGGAACGGTATCATCAAGCAATTACTGATTGGGAATTAAAAGAATATCTGAGGCTTTATTGAGATCTGAATGAAAAAATTATTTATGATTTTTTTTTATAATTATAATAAGGTTTTTTATAATTAAAATGCAACTCATGTTCAAAAAAGTTAATATGCTAGAAAAATTAAATGAAGAACACTTTACAATATTTTAAACTTGGAGATGTCGAACTTTTATCTGGAGGTCTTCTTCCGAATGCATTTTTGGCTTATAGAACTTATGGTATTCTAAATTCTAATAAAGATAATGTAGTACTTCTTCCTACTTTTTACACTGGTAATCACATTCGTAATGAGGGTTTTTTTGGAGATGGAAGAGCAATCGATCCTTCTCGCCATTTTATCATTTCTATTAATATGTTTGGTAATGGTTTTTCCTCTTCACCAAGCAATTCTCCTATTCCTGTTGATGGACCTAACTTCCCAGAGGTAAACTTATATGATAATATTTTATGCCAGAGACGTTTAATAAATGAAGAATTCGGAATTGAACGTATTAAGCTTGTTACAGGTTGGTCAATGGCTGGCTGTCAGTCTTACCATTGGGCTTCTCAGTTCCCTGAGTTAGTTGATTCAATTTTACCATTTTGTGCTTCTGCTCGAACATCTATTCATAATTATGTTTTTTTGGAAGGAGTTAAAGCAGCTCTAACTGCTGATGTGAATTGGCTTAATGGACATTTTGAAACTCCTCCGGTATCTGGATTAAAAGCTTTTGGTAGGGTATATGCTGGTTGGGCATATTCTCAAACCTTCTTCCGTGAAGAACTCTACAAAGAGTTGGGCTTTGATACAGTTGAAGATTTATTAAGAAATTGGGAAGAAGATCATTTGCTTTGGGATGCTAATAATCTGTTATCCAAATTAAAGACTTGGCAAAGTGCAGACATAAGTGCAAATCCAGTTTATGGTTATAATTTTAAACATGCTCTCAATTCCATAGAAGCAAAAACTATTGTGATTTCATGTAGCTCAGATTTATATTTCCCACCGGAAGATAATACTTTAGAAGTAAAAGAGATTCCAAATTCAGAGTTGAGAATCTATGAATCACCTTGGGGACATTGTGTTGCATCTCCAGGAAACGATAATGAATTTACTCTTTTCCTTGATAGAGCAATTTCGGAACTTTTGGAAAAATAATTTATACAATATCTGTCTATATAATTTTATAAATTCTTGTACCTTTTAAAGAAGGAGAAAAAAATGGCAAAACCTGAAGTTTTCAAACGGATAGACATTCAGCATCGTAAAGATGGGTTGGAAGATGGTGGTACCTACATAAAACCATTTGTGACAATTAAGAACAGTGAAAGTATGGCTGGAGGAGTGAATTTTTTGAAAAAAGTTTCAATTCCATGGGATTTAACTTGTGATGAAATAATATTTTGCCATGAGGGTAATTTTAGATTGATTTGTGATGGGGAAGCTTACAACCTATGTCCTGGAGATATGATGTTTGTTCCAAAAGGGAATCATATTTCTTACGAAACAGACGATGAGTGTAGTATTTTTTATGCAGCTTATCCAGTGAACTGGAAACAGTTAGCAGGGTTGAAAGAAGTTCCGGGAATTGATCCTGAAGATATGTAAAAAAGCGTGATTTTTTAAAAATTTTCTTGCCCTAAAAACTATGAATAGTTTTTCAATTAATATTTTTTAATAGAGTTTCAATTAGTAACCAAATCGGGTCTCTCTTTTATGAATCTATTTAAACCGGAAAGATCTTCGGACGCATTTTTTAATCGATGAACACCCTCTTCTAGAACTTTTGTTTCTGCAGCTATAGAAAGACGTAAATAGTGTTTTCCATCCGCACCTATCTGTCCAAATGATTTTCTATCCATTACCGCAACCTGATGTTCATATAAGGCGAACATTTGAAATAGGTTTGCAGGAGAACTTTGCTGATCGATAGGAAGTCGATTATGCTTTTCTATTAGATCAAGTTTTTCACACACTCCCGCAATATTTGGAAATAAGTAAAATGCTCCCCCAGGTTTCTGACAAGTAATTCCATCTATGTTATTGATTTGTTGCCAAATAATATTTCTACGTTCCTCAAAAGTACTCACCATTTTTTTCACAACTTCTATTGAAAGTGGATTCTCTAGAGCTTCTCTAGCAGCTTCTTGATTATATGGAGGAATGCATGAAAAATAATTGATATTAAGTGTTTTAAAAAATTCAGCTTCTTCTACAGAAGGGAAAACTGCATACCCAATTCTCCCACCTGTCCATGCAAATGTTTTTGAAAATCCACTGGAAATAATTGTACGCTCAGACATTGAAGATATTGAAGAAATTGATGTATGTTGAAGTTCATCAAAAATAATATTTTCATAAATTTCATCTGAATATATTCTAACGTTTGGATGACAACGATCTAAGATAACTTTAGCCGTTTCTTCGAGAAGGTTCCTGTCTGCAACTCCTCCAGTTGGATTGGATGGGAAATTTAGGTAAATAAGCTTTGTTTTTG
>CACIWU010000087.1 GCA_902590435.1 uncultured SAR324 cluster bacterium
TACATGGGGAGAAAATAGTATAAGTGATAATCTAAACTATCACCACTATTTAAATATAGTTAGAATAGTTAAAAAAATATCACCAGAAGAACCTAATGAATCAGATATTTTTGGGAAATATTGGGACAAATATGGACGTTAAAAACTAGAAAAATTTCATAATTCAAAACAAAAACATTTTTAAAATAAATAATGAATCCATTAGGGCAAACTGTTCGAAGTCTAATTGATTATTTTGCCAAAACTAATCCAAATAAAGAATTTGTCTACTATCCAGAATCGGGAAGAAGATTTACTTGGAGCGAATTTCAAATTAGAGTTAGGTCTGTAGCAGAAAATATTTCTGCATTAAAATTGCCACCAGGAATACCAATTACAGGTTTGATTGGTAATGGTCAAGCTTCTCTCGAGTTTTTTTTGGGTGGGATGTATGGAGGATTTCAAGTTTTATTAGCAAATCCTTTAGCTGGACCTGATATATTAGCTTATGTAGTCGATCACTCTGAAACAGAGATTTTTTTTGTAGTTCCTCAATATGAGGAATTGATGAATAAAGCATTTTCAAAACTTACAAAAATTCCTAAAATAATTCCAACACATCCTAAAAATGGTCCAGAATGGAAAGAATTAGATTTAGAAAAAAATATATCTATAAAATCAACTAAATCAAATGACAATGCATTACTTATATATACTTCAGGAACTACTGGGAAACCAAAGGGAGTCGTACATACGCATAATAGTTTAATTCACGGGGGTTTGAATACTCAATTAGCTCATGAATTGACATCGAATGATAAAACATTATGCATATTACCACTATACCATATAAATGCTCAGGTAGTATCTGTTATGAGCTCTATTGTCAGCGGTTCTGGAATAGTATTACCAGAGCGCTTTAAAATATCAGAATTTTGGTCGAACATTGTTGATGAAAAATGCACTTGGTTTAGTGCTGTACCAACAATTTTTTCATATTTAATGAATGCTGAATTAAACAATAAATTAAAAGATGAACTCAAAAATTTGCGATTCGGACGTTCCGCTTCAGCACCATTACCTCCGGCATTGCATAAAGCATTTCAGGATCGCTTTGGTATAAGCATTGTTGAAACTATAGGTATCACTGAAACCGCCGCACCACTACTTTCTAACCCATTAAATCCAAAACTCCACAAACTAGGATCTACTGGAGTTGCCTTTGGGAATAAGGTTAGAGTAGCTAACGAAAAAGGAGAAATAGCTAAAGTAGGAGAAGAAAATGAAATTCAAGTAAAAGGTCAGAATGTCATGAAAGAATATCTAAAAAATTCTAAAGCTACTAAGGAAACATTTACTGCGGATGGTTGGTATCGAACTGGAGATCTTGGGGTAATGGATGATGAAGGATATTTTTTTATTACTGGAAGAATAAAGGAGCTAATAATTAAAGGGGGAGAGAATATTGCTCCACGAGAAATTGATGACGTCCTATATAAACACCAAAATGTTCTCGAAGCTGCTTCTTTTGCACTACCTGACAAAAATTATGGACAAATAGTAGCAGCTGCAATTACTCCGCGCCCAGGCGAAGTTGTTACAGAAACAGAATTAAGAAATTTATGTAATGAATCTATGGGAGAATTTCGATCTCCCTCAAAATTTTTCTTTCTCAATGAACTACCCAAAGGCCCTTCAGGCAAAATACAAAGACTAAAATTATCTGATCTTTTTTCTAAAAAAAAATAAGTCTTCTTTATTATTTTATCTAAAACAATTTAATTCAAAATTTAAATATTAATTATATTTTGTATGTAAATAATAATCTTTAATATATTGTAAATTATGATTTCAGCAAAATTCCCATATGAAAAGAAATACAAAGAAGTTCTTGGCAAGAAAATTTCCTATGTTGATGTCGGGATTGGTGATCCGATTGTTCTAATTCATGGAAATCCTACTTCCTCTTACTTGTGGCGCAACATAATTCCAGAACTTTCTGGTTTGGGAAGAATTATTGTTCCAGACTTGATAGGTCAAGGCGATTCTGAAAAATTACCTACAAGCGATGGACCAGATAGATACAATTTCCAAATAGTATATGACTACTTAAGTTGTTTTTTTGAAATACTTAGATTAACAAAGAACATTACCCTCGTAACTCATGACTGGGGTAGTGCGTTAGGATTCCATTGGGCTAAGAATCACCCTTATTCAATTAAGGGCATTACATACATGGAAGCCATAGTTAAGCCTTTTAAGTGGGACGATTGGCCAGAAAATGCACGTGGAATTTTCCAGGGATTTAGATCAGAGAAAGGAGAAGATTTAGTATTTAATCGTAACATGTTTGTAGAAGGCGTTCTGCCTTCTTCAGTAATTAGGGAACTTTCAGATGAGGAAATGGAAAATTATAGAGCACCTTTTGTCAATATTGAAGATCGACAACCCACTCTTAATTGGCCACGCCAAATACCAATTTCTGGTGAACCAGATCATATGGTAGAACTGGTTTCTGAATATTCAAAATGGATGAAAAAAAATAATTTGCCAAAATTATTTATAAATGCAGAGCCTGGCTCTATTTTGACTGGTCATCAGAGAGAATTTTGTAGGAAATGGAAAAACCAAACAGAGGTAACAGTATCTGGAATCCATTTCATTCAAGAAGATTCTCCAAAAGAAATAGGTGAAGCCATCAGTAACTGGATGAAGAAAATTTAGTCAATAATTCAAACTTGATATTATTATCGTGGTAATTATATTTTTTTTAATTATAACCTCAGGTAATTGACTCTGTTAATACTTCATTTTCTGATACTACCCATCCGAGTCCAAGTGACTCCATTTTCTTAAGGGATGGATGTCCAGTCTCGACATCCCAGTCACACAATCTATAATAATCTTCCAGAGCTTCTTCCCATTGTTTTTTATCAATTACATAGCCATCTGATCTTCCTCCTTCAAGTGGACGCTTAAACATTTTTTTAGGCAATGTATCAGACTCCCTTCCAATACCTTCACGAGAATTGAAAGCTCTAAGCATATTTAACCTTCTTTCACCAACTTCTAATATTTCCTTGATATCAACATCCCACCCTGTAACTGCATTTAATACTTCAACCATCTTATCTGCACCATATAGCTGAAAAGATGCTCCAAAAACAAAT
>CACIWU010000088.1 GCA_902590435.1 uncultured SAR324 cluster bacterium
ATATTTCAATCCCGTCAAATTGTATGCTTCCAGAGTCTATTGGATGATAACCGACAATAGAATTAAAAAGAGTAGTCTTGCCAGAGCCATTAGGTCCAATTAGTCCTGTGATTTTACCGTTTACTACATCTAGTGATATATTATTGTTAGCTACCACACCTCCAAAAGATTTATTTACACCTCTAATATCAATAATTTTTTTTATCATATAAATAACTTTCAAGAGTTAGTAGACTCTTTGTTATAATTTGTTAAATCGTCAACTTCTATACCAAACATTTCTGGCCATTTTTCTTGAACCCAACCCATTATTCCCTGTTGGAAAAATACTACGTTTATAATTATAAGAAGACCAAGAGCTACCCATTGCCATCCGAGTAGATAAGTCCAAGTAATCTCCTTAATAATGTGGAAAATAACTGCACCAATTACTGGGCCCCATATGGTACCTTTTCCACCAAGTAAAACCATAAGTACCATGAAAATTCCAAATGTAACAGTAGGGAAAGCAACTTCTAATGGTTCTATAAAGCCTGTCATGTTTCCGAAGATACCACCAGAAATACCCAAGAAAAATGCTGCGAATGACCATGCAATAGTCTTGTAGCGGTTGGTATGAATACCCATGGCTTCAGCCTTTTCTTCATCATCACGTATAGCATTTAGAGCTAATTGGAAACGAGTAGAATATAGCCATTTTACAAATATGAATGTGCAGATTGCAGAAATAAAGCAAAGTATATAAAAAAACAATGCTGTTTCGTCTCCCTCTCCAGGATGTGTCGGTAAAGAAATACCACCACCACCTCCAACATAATCCCAAGCACCAACAAGTTCTCCTGCCGCTATAGCAACTCCAAGTGTCCCTATTGCGAAATAGGGGCCTCGAAGTCCAAAAACTATCCAACCAAAAATTACTGCTAAAACTAAAGATCCTAAAGCTGCGAGTATTAATCCTAGTGCCAAACCACTAAAATATTGGTAAGGAGTAAAATCAATCTTTACTGCACCAAAATGTGCTGTGTATTCTGCAACATCATAGTATGTTCCAATTTGTACTACTGCACAGATGTACATACCTGCTCCGAAGAAAAAAATATTGCCAAGGGAATTATATCCCATTTGTCCACCAAGAATATCCCAAGTCAAAGCAAATAAAATCATCAACCAAAGAACAGCCATCTGAAAAGTGTATGCAGGAAAAATAAATGGTGCAAATATTCCAGCTGATAGTATTCCCAAATATAAAATAATATTTTTTAAATTTAGATTCATTTTACAACCTGTCGCTGACGACTCTGTTTTATTTGACGGAAAATCAGTACAATTATTAGGATAGCCACAACTGTTGCCTGTTGAAATTCTGCGCCGAATATAAATCCACTAAATTGTTCTATTGTACCTAAACCTAAAGAAGAAAGAATAACACCAAATAGATTGCCGAACCCTGCTGAGGTTACTATAACGAATGACCTAATTGAGTGGGTTATTCCAATAAAAGGTTGAATTACCCAAATGATGGAAATTAAAACTCCAGCGATACCACAAATTCCTGCATTAAGAGAGAAAGTAAAGGCATATACTTTGTCAGTATCAATGCCCATTATACGTGCGGCACGGGGATTTTGCGCTGTAGCTCTAATAGCTCTTCCCATTCTACTTTTTTTCATAAAAAATATGATTAGAACTGCAAAAAAAACGGCTAACATAAATGAAATTATTTTGGTTTCTGCAATAGTAATTTCTCCTCCAAAAAATTCACGGATTTCCAATCCTGATTCTGCAGTTTGAACGTCAGGTCCGTACGCAAGATTTATCAATTGTTGTATCACAATTGCGAGACCGAAAGTTGAAAGAAGTGAGGTAAATAAATCTCTCTCAATTACGCGTTTAATTATTGTAAAGTACAATCCCCATCCAAATGCAAACATAAATACGAAAACAATAGGTATACTGAGGAGAGGATGTAGATTAATAGGGGGTTGCGAAAATGTGAATGTAATGTATCCTCCCAATATAACAAAATCACCTTGGGCAAGATTTTTTACGTTCATAACTCCCCATACTAATGCAAGACCATAAGCTGCTATGGCAAAAATAGAACCAATCAGTAATCCATCGAGAAGGAGTTGAAGATTTAGCATTGGAGCCAAACCCAAAAGGCTTAAATTGTCAATCATGGAGTATCAAGTTTTGGTAGGAATTTTTTAGCGTTCCCGTAATTAAAACGAGAACGCATAATTGCATAAAAACAAAATTATCTAGGCCATTGAACGGCATGTGAGGCCCATTCTGGAGGAGCTACCACATTCAGTTTCCCATTTTGAATTTGTCTTAATACCATTGGCTTGGCAATATTGTTACCTGCTTTTGAAAAGCGGATGTTTCCATAAAAAGTTTTCATATCGGTTGCCGCTATAGCATCTCTTAGATCTTCGGTATCGAATGAATTTGCCCTTTCAAAAGCTTCGGCCCAAACTAAAACTGCTGCTGTAGCCTGAGCAGCTTGGTAAGGTACATTTTTATAACCATCGAAGGTTGATTTGAAAAGTTTATCATATTCCGCAGCAGAACCAAAATGTTTACCACTATATGTAAGAGTTTCTGCCCACTGTGTTGGACATAGGAAGCCGTTAACGCCCGCACCAAATTTCTTTATAAGTTTTGCTGCTTCACAGTGAGTAACAGCAATCATTGGTACTTTGACCTTCATTTCTGTTACTTGTCTTCCTGCCGTTGCCGCACCTTTTGAATGTCCTGAAACAACCAGCAAATCTGCTTTCAAAGCCTTAGCTTTTCGAAGGGTTGGAGTCATATCGTTCAACTCTCTAGGGAGTTTATCATCAATTACGATCTTCAATCCATGTCTTTTTGCATCATCCATTACACCAGCACGAATATCTAGTGAGAAGGGATCGTTTTCAAATGCCATAGCGACCTTGACATCTCCAGGAGCTTTTCCATTTTTCTTATTAATTACAGCTGCGAGACCAACTGCACTTGCTAAATATTGTTCCGAAGTTGAAAGTACAGCAAATATGTATCTCCATCCTTGAGTGAAAAGTGATCTTGAAGCTCCTTCAGCTTCAACCATAGGAATTTTATATTTCTCTGT
>CACIWU010000089.1 GCA_902590435.1 uncultured SAR324 cluster bacterium
TTATATTTTTGTTATTTATGATATGAATATAAGATAAGATAATATAATTCTATAGTTATATTAGTATCTTTAGTTGTATTATTTACTTTAAAGTAATATTATCTTTGTAAAAGCTATAAAAAGTGACAAATTAAAAACAAAAAAATATATATTACAAGAAAGGTATTATTAATTTATCATGTGTTATTAAGTTAGAATATAACAAATGCATAGTTTTGACTGTAATTATTATGATAAGAATAAAAAAAAATATAAAATAATTGTTTATTCTCCCTGTATTGAATGAAAATTTAAATAACGTTATTTAATATCAATTTATTTGTTTTTAATTGCCAAAGGCAAATATAAGCATAAAAATTTTTGCAAATAGATTAAAATTTTATATTTCGATTATATTTGCAAGATTGTTAAATTATTTTATATGTTCGATAATGACACAAATAGTACATATAGATGTATGTTTTATTAAAATTAATAGAAAAAATTAAATATCAATTAAAATATTATTATAATGAATTATTCTTTGAGTAGTGATATTTCAGAAAAGTTGTTAAAAAAATATTTAAATGAATCAGAAATAGCAATTGATACAGAATTACACGGACTTCAATTATTTAGAGATGAAATTTGTCTGGTGCAAATTTGTGACGATAAAAAAAATGTTTGTTTAGTTAAGCCTAATAAAAATAATGTTCCTCCAAATTTAAAGCGCCTATTGACCGATGAGACAGTAACTAAAGTTTTTCATTTTGCATTAACTGATGTAGCATTCTTCAAAACATCATTAAATATTGAAGTAAATCCTTTTTGTTGTACTAAGGTTATGAGTAAGTTAATACGAACTTATACTCAAAAACATGGATTAAAAGATCTTTTATCGGATCTCATTGGTTTGGAGATTAATAAGGATCAACAACAAACAAATTGGGATCAAAAAAAATTAACTAGTAATCAACTTCAATATGCGGCTATGGATGTTTTGGATTTAATATCAATTTATAAAAAATTAAAAGAAATGATGGATAATCGACCAATTTTAAATAATGGGATTACAGTTAGTGAATTGAATGAGAAAGCTCAAGCAATGCTACCTGGTATAGTTGATTTACTTGTCAATGGTTATGGAGATAAAAATGGAGGCTGGGAAATTAGTTTGTTTTCTCATTAAATATCATATTCTTATTATATAACATATATTTTTATTTATTTTCATTATTGTTAGAGTCTCGAATATGATTATGTTTAATTATTCTTTTTAAATAATTGAAATCATGTGCATTTAATGATTGTAGCCTTCGGATTTGTTTTGACTTTCTAAGTGTTTGTATTGATCTGATATCAGCTCCTTTTTGAAAAAAATGCTGCAGAGACAAATCGCGCAATTCATTAGCACTAATTATTGGTAAGTTATGAGATTCAAAATACTTATTAAGTAGTTTTTGCAACTGTGCAGATGATAAAGATTTTCCTTTTATGTTAATCCAAAAATTTTCTACTCCATCAATACTGTCAATTTTTTTTAGATATAATTTGAGGATATTTATAGCAGATTGATTGAAAGGATAATCTTGGAATCCAGAATTATTAAAATATATACGTACTGTACCAACGTCTAGTTCGGGTATGATTGATTTTATGTCAGTAATTTTTGAAAGCCTCATATTTAAGCCATAAATTAATTCCAGAAGTAGACGTTGTTGTAATCCATTTAATGATCTATTAGTCTTATTATTAAATAATTGGTTAATTTCAAGTATATTATAACGTTGTTCGCCTATTTCATTCAAATATCTTGGTATTTTAAAATTCTGGATTGGATTTCTAGTTAAATATTGAATATCAGTTAAAAAATTCATAAAACTTTTTATTCCACTAACACATGTAACTATTGTACTTTTTTGCCATTTTAAAATATCCATTTGATATTTTAGAAAGGCTTCAAATTCTCTAATACCGATATTTTTAATCTCCCAATTTACAGGTAGGATCAAATCATTTTGAAATTTTATGCAAAAATTTAAAAAATTTTCAACAGAATTTAGGTATAAACGAATTGTACCTAAATTAGATAACTTTTTTACTTGCAAATGTGACTCATAAAGTCTGATAATCTTATTGTATTCTGCATTTGTCATAAATTAATCTAGAGAAATTAAATGAAAAAAATTGAAGCAATAATAAAGCCTTTTAAATTAGAAGAAGTTAAAGAAAATCTTGCTACAGCTGGTATCCATGGTCTGACTGTACAGGAAGTTAAAGGATTTGGAAGGCAAAAAGGGCATACTGAGTTATATAGAGGTGCGGAATATATTGTTGATTTTCTTCCAAAAATAAAAATAGAATTAGTAGTCAGTGATAAGTTATTAGACAAAGCCATAGATGCTATTCAAAATTCTGCTAAAACTGGTAGAATCGGTGACGGTAAAATATTCGTTTCTAATTTAGAACAAGTAATACGCATTAGAACTGGAGAAAAAGGAGAAAAAGCTATATAAATTAATCTCTTTTTGTTTTTTGACTAAAACTCTGACATATACTACCAGATATCTGAATCACATAACTAGAAGGAATAATACTTGTTTTAAACCCTAATTTTCTGCAACCATATGGCTTTTCAGCATCCCATGTTACTTGATAGTATCTGCAATGAACACATCGAACCAATTTTTCATTTTCCATATATATATTACAATGATTCACCAGTATCTGAAGGTATTACTTTGTCTAACAATTTTGAAAGTGTAAATACATCAAATGGTTTAATTAAGTAATCACTCATCCCAATTGCTTTAGCAGCAGAAATAATCTCTTCATTTGGCTCAATCATAGTTAAAATAAATGGTATATTATTAAATACATTATCGTTTTTAATTTCTTCTAATAACATTAATCCGTTTTTCTTAGGCATTTTGTAATCAGATATAATTAAATCTAAGGATTGTTTTGAAATAATCGACATAGCTTGATCACCATTTTCTGCTTCTATTGTATTAAAACCTAATTCTATCATTGAATTTTTAATCAATTTTCTTGCAGTATTATAGTCATCAATTACTATACAAGTTTTATTTTTATATTTT
>CACIWU010000090.1 GCA_902590435.1 uncultured SAR324 cluster bacterium
GACCAAGTCAAATAACATTGGTTCTTCCATGGCCAAAAATGCGAGTGTCTTTCTATCTAATTCTATTTTAGCCTTTTTTAGGCCGAAGATGAATTGGCTGTAGCTCATACCCCTTTCACGAACTGCAGCATTTATTCTCATTATCCAAATTCTTCTAAAATCCCGCTTCCTGACTTTTCTGTCACGATAGCCGTATTCTCTAGATCGGTCAACAGCATCTTTTACAGTGCGTAAAAGTCTACTTCGACCTCCACGGTAACCTTTGGCAGCTTTAAAAAGTGAATTTTTTCTTTTTCTTGAATGAACGGCTCTTTTGACTCTCATAATAATTTTAACAGACTTAATGGTTTGCGAGCATCAAATCAACAGAACGTTTGTCTGCTTTAGATACTAAAGTTTTCTGACGTAGAGAACGCTTTACATCTTGCTTCCTTTTACGCATACCATGTCGAAGAAAAGCACGTTTACGTTTATATCCACCACCGCCAGTTATTTTAAAACGCTTTGCAGCTCCACGATGTGTTTTTTGTTTCATGTTATGATTTTCTTCTCTTAGGTGGTGCAATTATCATATGCATAGATCTTCCTTCGCTTCTAATTGGTTGCTCAACTGATCCATGTTCTCCTATTTCTGCCTGGAATTTTTCTAATAATTCTACTCCTAAATCTTTGTGCGCTATCTGTCGTCCCATAAATCTGACTCCAACCTTTACCTTGTCTCCATCTTCTAAAAATTTTAAGGTATTTCTGAGTTTAAATTGAAAATCATGCTCTTCTATTTTTGGTTTCATTTTTACTTCTTTCAGATGAGCTACTTTTTGGTTTTGTCGTGCTACGTGACTTTTCTTACTTTGTTGATATTTAAACTTTCCAAAGTCCATTAATCGACAAACTGGTGGATTTGCTTTCGGAGATACTTCCACTAAATCAAAATCTTGACTCTGAGCCATATCTAAAGCATCTTCGATTGTATGGACACCAAGTTGTTCTCCATCTCCACCAATTATTCTTACCTCACGTACACGAATTTGATCATTTATTCGTGTTGTGTCATCATTTTTTGTTTGAGGTCTTGATCTACGTATTCCTATGAGTTTTCTCTCTGTTTATAATGAACTAATGGTAGGCGCGGGCGGGATTGAACCGCCGACCCCTACCGTGTCGAGGTAGTGCTCTCCCACTGAGCTACGCGCCTATAAAATATACAAACGCACACTTGAGCGTCGGCACCTTCCGACTCTCCCACCGGGAAGCCCGGCAGTACCATAGGCGCAAGGGGACTTAACTTCTGTGTTCGGGATGGTAACAGGTGTTGCTCCCCTGCCAAAAGCACCGGCACTCAAGTGTGAGTTTATCATTTGTTTCGGAGATTTTGCAATTAAGATTATTTGTGAGAGTCTCTTTTAGGTTTATCTAGTGTAAAGTCAGGCCTCTCGGCCAATTAGTACCGGTCAGCTTCACATGTTACCACGCTTCTACTTCCGGCCTATCAAACAGGTAATCTTCCTGTGGCCTTAGGGGACCTAAAGGTCCGGGAGATCACTCTTGGAGCCGGCTTCCCGCTTAGATGCTTTCAGCGGTTATCCGTTCCAGACGTAGCTACCCGGCAATGCTCCTGGCGGAACAACCGGATCACCAGAGGTCTGTCCACCCCGGTCCTCTCGTACTAAGGGCAGACCTCCTCAGATCTCCTGCGCCCGCGGCAGATAGGGACCGAACTGTCTCACGACGTTCTGAACCCAGCTCGCGTACCGCTTTAAATGGCGAACAGCCATACCCTTGGGACCTGCTTCAGCCCCAGGATGCGATGAGCCGACATCGAGGTGCCAAACCGCGCCGTCGATATGAACTCTTGGGCGCGATTAGCCTGTTATCCCCGGCGTACCTTTTATCCGTTGAGCGATGGCCCTTCCACTCGGGACCACCGGATCACTAAGACCTACTTTCGTACCTGCTCGAGCTGTCGCTCTTGCAGTCAAGCTCCCTTATGCCTTTGCACTCTACGCCGGATTTCCAAACCGGCTGAGGGAACCATTGCGCGCCTCCGTTACTCTTTAGGAGGCGACCGCCCCAGTCAAACTGCCCACCAGACAGGGTCCCTGTCCCGGATAACGGGACGAGGTTAGAACACAGAAAAAATCAGGGTGGTATTTCAAGGACAGCTCCAGAGGGACTAGCGCCCCCCCTTCTTAGCCTCCCACCTATCCTACACAAATCTTTCCCAAGTTCACTGCCAAGCTGCAGTAAAGGTGCACGGGGTCTTTCCGTCTTGCCGCGGGTTGACGGTATCTTCACCGCCATTTCAATTTCACTGAGAGTCACATTGAGACAGCGCCCAGATCGTTACGCCATTCGTGCAGGTCGGAACTTACCCGACAAGGAATTTCGCTACCTTAGGACCGTTATAGTTACGGCCGCCGTTTACCGGGGCTTCAGTTCGAAGCTTCGATCCGAAAATCTAACCTCTCCCATTAACCTTCCGGCACCGGGCAGGCGTCACACCCTATACGTCATCTTACGATTTAGCAGAGTGCTGTGTTTTTGCTAAACAGTCGGCTGGGCCAGGTCACTGCGGCCTACTTCAGCTCTGGGAGCAAGTCCCTTCACCAATGTAGGCACTCCTTCTTCCGAAGTTACGGAGTCATTTTGCAGAGTTCCTTAACATGATTTCTCTCAAGCGCCTTGGTATTCTCTACCCGCCCACCTGTGTCGGTTTGGGGTACGGTTTGCTTATGCTATGCTTAGAAGCTTTTCTTGGCAGTGTGGAATCGACTGCTTTGCGAAGCAAAGCCTCTCGTCATCAACTCTCAGTGTTAAAAAGTCTCGGATTTGCCTGAGACTTACACCTACAGTCTTGAACCAAGATATCCATCACTTGGCCAGCCTATCCTCCTGCGTCCCTCCATCACGCGCATATGCAAGTACCGGAATATGAACCGGTTTTCCATCGACTACGCCTTTCGGCCTCGTCTTAGGTGCCGACTAACC
>CACIWU010000091.1 GCA_902590435.1 uncultured SAR324 cluster bacterium
AAATACCTTAGTGTATACGAAACAAAGGGGGATTTTGATTCGTGAACCGTCAGTTGTTGCTGTTCAAAAAGACAATCGTGGAAGAATTCAAGTATTGGCTGTTGGTGAGGAAGCTAAACAAATGTTGGGTCGTACACCTGGATCAATTACTGCGATACGTCCAATGAAAGATGGAGTCATTTCAGATTTTGATATAACTCAGGAAATGTTACGCTATTTTATACGTCAAACTCAAAGTAAGCTATCTTTTTTTCGTTTTAAACCACGTATTATAGTTGCCGTACCTTCGGGAATTACTCAGGTAGAACGAAGAGCTGTCAAAGAAGCAGCTGAGTCGGCAGGTGCAAGAGAAGTATTTTTAATTGAGGAACCTATGGCAGCTGCACTCGGGGCTGGATTACCAGTTACTGAAGCAAGTGGAAGTATGATTGTTGATATCGGAGGAGGAACAACAGAAGTTGCTGTTATTTCTTTAGCTGGTATTGTCTATAGTGATTCTGCTCGAGTAGGTGGGGATAAAATGGACGAAAGTATTTCTGAGTTTATAAAACAAAAATATAATTTGCTTATAGGAGAACGTACCGCAGAGGATATAAAGATAAATATTGGTACTGCTTTTATAAAGGAAGAACCTAAATCTTATGAAGTTAGAGGAAGAGATTTAGTAACAGGAATCCCAAAGACTCTTGTTCTTGGAGAAGAAGAAATTCTTGAAGCTCTTAGTGATGTTTGTTCTCAAATAGTAAAGACTATACGAAATGCCTTAGAATCTACCCCACCTGAATTAGCAGCAGATATTGTTGACCGAGGAATAGTTTTAGCTGGAGGAGGTTCATTACTTTCGGGAATAGATGATTTACTTCGCGCTGAAGTTGGTTTACCCATTTTTCATGCTGATGATCCACTTACAAGTGTAGCTACAGGTACAGGTAAAGTTCTTGATGAAATAGATTTGTTAGCTACAATTGAATTAGAATCATAGATTTATATATAAGAGTAATTATTATTTTTATTATTAAAAAAATTTTAATTGATAGTTAGTGAATTTAAACATGCAAAACCAGCAGATACTCCTCCTTCATCGACATTCTTTGATTTTGTACGTACAAGGTATCCAATATCATTATTATTTATAACTTTTCCGTTTTCTGCAGTACAAATTCCATAACGTCCGACTTCGCTAATACAAGAAAGATTTTCTGCTTTGCCATCTACAACTAGTGTTGCGGGATGTGTTTTTGCATTTATCTTTTCCATTAGGACGTAAGTGTTGAAATTACTTTTCTGTATTGTTGAAAGAATATTTGTAATTTCTTTTCCAAAAAAATTATTGCCTCCACCTTCTCTTTGGGGTTTTAACACATATTCATGTGGATTTATTGAAACCCATTCAGATGCAGAGACATTTCCCCCAGGAGTATTAATTATGTCATCCAAAGTATGAAATTTAACAAAAGTTTTTAAAATAAGTTTAGATATTTCTGGTGAAACAAATTTTGAAATTATTTCTGGTTTTGTCAGTAATTGTTGTATTTTTTTCATTCCTGCAAGTTGAATAGACAAATTTGGTACTTGAATAGTTGAAGAAGCTTCGATTAACTGACGTCCTTTAATTGCTTCGTTTTCAATGAAGTCATTAGGTGAATAACCAGCACGGTAATATGTAATGGCAACTATTTCTCCGTCTAGAATAAGATGACCATCTTTTAACTTACAAATTTCATAAATTTCGGATAATGACTTTCTTACAGTCTTAATTTTATGATAATCCCAAAGAAGTTGTTCTAATCCGATTTGGTCAAAAAGATTGTTTTCTTTAGATTGTGCAATCAACAGTATTATACTGGATTTAGCATTGTATTCTTCAAGTGCATTAGCAAAAGCATCTACAACATGTTTTATTGGATTGTTTTTAATTATTGCTTTCAATTTATTTTGTTCATAAAAATATTTATGCAATCGAGCAAGCTGAGTTATTAAGAAAGGAAAGCTAACAGACACAGTATTAATTTCTACTTGTCTAAGAATAGATTCTGATGAATCTTCAAATTCTTTATGATTTTTTTTGTTACAATTAATTTGTTCATCATTTACTAAAAAAAAATCATTTCTCTGAATTAGTAATTGTTTGTTCTGAGTAACTTCCTTTTTTCTTAAGTCTAGTAAAATTCGTATAAAATGGTCATTTTTTGCGATTGGCTTTAAATGCTCTTCAAGAAAATCCCAATTCTGTGAAACATTAATCATCAATTCACTAAAGTGTGTGGTCAAATCTATCATTTCATTCAATTCAGAATTAGAAATACTGTACGGACTTAGAGAGAAAGGTGTGTGCGTTAGGTTACCATCTGGTAAATAATTGAGCATTCCAAAAAGTTTTGCTCTTTCAATCGCATTTTCTATCAACTCTTTTTGCACTTGTGTTTGCATGTAGATTTCGGTTATTTTACATTGTTAGAGGCGACGTGGCCGAGTGGTTAGGCAGAGGTCTGCAAAACCTTGTACAGCGGTTCAAATCCGCTCGTCGCCTCCAGTAAATAATTATGCAGATCTGTTAAAATAGTTAAAACTGATATAAGATAAATTATAGAAAAATACTTTGTTTAAGTTATGTATAATACCTAAAATTAATTTGTATGTATATGAATGATAACTAAAAAAGGTATTTAAATTTTCTATTAATTAAGTAACAACTGGTTGGGAAAAAATAGTTTTTATAATGGGAGAATATATTATTTACTTAAAAATGTATTTAAAAATTGTTTCCCTTCATAGCCTGGGTGGCGGAACTGGTAGACGCAAGGGACTTAAAATCCCTCGGTGGTAACACCGTGCCGGTTCGAGTCCGGCCCTAGGCACCAAAGAAAAAATATTTTTTAAGGTATTTTATATTTTTCTGAGTTTTATTTTTATAAATTTGGATGGAGAACGATTTTTGGAGCAGCTGAACGTCCATGATTTAGATCTGAGAA
>CACIWU010000092.1 GCA_902590435.1 uncultured SAR324 cluster bacterium
ATTATTTAGAATTGATTTATAGGCCAGCAATCAATTCTACTTTATGTCCTTCTGGAAGGTTGATTTTCTTTTTTCGATAAAAAATAATAATTTGGATGAACAACATTTTTCTCTTCTCAGAAATACCAGCAAGTTTACAAACTAACTTTTTACTCTCTCAACGTAATCACCAGTTCGTGTATCAATTTTAACTCTATCTCCTTCATTTACAAATAAAGGAACATTTACTGAATATCCAGTTGAAAATAGTGCGGGCTTTGAAGCGCCAGTAACCGTGTTACCTTTTTCTCCAGGAACTGTTTCTTTAACTTCCAAAACAACAAAATTTGGTATAGTTAACCCAATTGATCTGCCTTGGAAAAAACTTACACTAACAATCATGTTTTCAATCAAATAATTAGACAACTCCCCTACAACATCCGCTTCCAAACTCACTTGTTCATAATTAGAATTATCCATAAAATGATATTCAACATCAAAATATAAAAATTGCATTTCTCGATCTTCTGTATTTGCTGGCGTAAGTTTTTCTCCTGACTTAAATGTTCTGTCGAGAACTGCACCTGTCATCATATTTCGAATTTTGGTTCGAGTAAATGCCGTCCCCTTTCCTGGTTTAACAAATTGAAATTCTAAAACAACAAATGGAATCCCGTCTTGTTCAATCCTAAGGCCTTTTCTAATATCTGATGTATCGTACAACTTTTTATCCTATGTTAAAGTTTAGCATAAAAAATAATCATTTTAGCGTAAAGCATTAAATTATTCTTCGAATATATATCAAGTAGTTTAGAATTCCTCAAGATTTTTTGATAAAATTAATTGTATTAAGTTAATAAAAATTTAAAATAATAACTTCTATTTTTTAAAAAATCTAATTTTATAATAATTTGAATTTTTTAAAATAATCAATAGGTGTGATAACTTAAAAAGAATACACAATACTTTTCATGCAAGAATCTGTTAAATCTCGAATAGCCCCGACTCCTAGCGGATATCTCCATATAGGGAACGCTTTCAATTTTCTTCTTACCACTTTACTTGTGGACTCAATGAAAGGACAATTACACTTGAGAATAGATGACTTCGACTCATCAAGACTAAAAAGAAAAGCTGTAGAAGATATTTTTATTCAGTTAGAATGGCTAGGTATAGAGTATGATTCAGGACCTACAGGGCCTGACGAATTGTATTCAAAGTATTCACAGCAATTACGTAAAGATTATTACTTTGATGCAATTGAAATACTTAAAAGGGACAAGCATCTTTATGCATGTGAATGTTCTAGATCAAAAATAAGACAACTCTCACCTAAAAAGATTTACCCTGGAACATGTCGGAACAAAAATATTAGTTTACAAAAAAAAAATATTACCTGGAGAATACATGTCCCTAATGAAACTTTTCTTAAATATAGAACACTTATAAATTGTACTGAAATAATAAAAGTAGATGATTCAATAGGTGATTTTGTAATAAAAAGGAGAGATGATTTGCCTGCTTATCAAATAATATCCCTAATGGATGATTTGGAAAATGGAATAAATCTTATTGTCAGAGGCCAAGATTTATTGGCTTCATCAGGAGCACAACTTTTTCTTGCAAGGTGCTTAAAAAGAAACATTTTCCTTAGTTCTAGATTTGTACACCATCAGTTAATAAAAAACAATTTAGGGGAAAAACTTTCAAAACGATTTGGTGATCTTTCTTTAAAGGTACTAAATGAAAAAAATTATAGTCCAACTTTTGTATTCAGAGAAACAGCCAAGTTACTAAATCTTCCATTTCATGAAATCATTACAATTGATCATCTTAAAGAATCTTTTAAAATAGCAATAAATAAAAAAAAATCATGATCCCCCAGAAGTGAAAAAAAATCTAATTTACGAATTCTACATTCGTAATTTCAATCTCAATTTTTCCCTTAGGAATAGGGATGGAAAGAGTATCCCCGACTGATTTACCAATTAAAGCTCTAGCAATTGGCGAAGAAATCGATATTTTATTCTGACTAATATCTGATTCATCCACTCCAACAATTTGGTAAATTCTTTCTTCTTCAGTATCAACATCTACAAATGAAACAGTTGCTCCGAATACTACTCTTTCCCCAGAAAGTTTTGTAATGTCAATAACATTTGCGAGTGCCAACTTTTCATTTAACTCCTGAATTCTGCCTTCTATAAAGCCCTGTTGTTCTTTTGCAGCGTGATATTCTGCATTTTCTTTCAAATCTCCATGTTCTCTAGCAGAGGAAATAGCACTAATCACCGCAGGGCGATCTTTAGTAGTTAATTGTTTTAGTTCAGCTTTTAAAGTTTCATGTCCCCTTGGTGTCATTGGGTAAGAATCACTCATTTAACTTTTGCTTGAAAATAAAAATAATTTAAAAAAGACATTTTTTTTAAGAATAACATTTAAAATAAAAGGTGGTTTTTAAAAAATCAAGTTGATAAAATCAACGCATATGAGGCAAAACCCAATCAAATTGATTATGATAAACAGCTATCATTTCTCCACTATCATCATCCGGTAAGTTTCTGCGAATTACACGTGCTAAAGATACATTCATTTCCTTCAAATTTTGCATTGCGTAGTAATGAGAACGCCTTCTATCCCAACATTTTTTAACTTTCCTAGATTCACGAACTGAATCAGATGCTGCATAAAAAGCCTGATAAAGTTTATTATCACTTCGTTCCTCAAAAAATAGCGCTAAGCTATACTTGGCATTTTCATGCAAATTAAAGGCTTTTTCGATAGCTACTTCAGCACAAGAGGATTTTCGTTTTTGCATATCGTCTGTGAAATT
>CACIWU010000093.1 GCA_902590435.1 uncultured SAR324 cluster bacterium
ATATACGTTTGCGTCCAGGAATGTACATTGGACGTTTAGGAAATGGATCACACCCAAACGATGGAATCTATGTTTTACTCAAAGAAATTATAGATAATTCTATAGATGAATTTATAATGGGTTTTGGTAAGCGCATAGATATTCGTATAGAAGAAGGTTCAGTACATGTTCGTGATTTTGGACGAGGAATCCCTCTGGGGAAAGTTGTTGAGTGCGTTTCAATAATCAATACAGGTGCCAAATATAATAATGAGGTTTTTCAATTTAGTGTTGGACTCAATGGTGTAGGAACCAAAGCAGTAAATGCACTTTCAGAAAGTTTCGAGGTCACATCCTTTCGCGATAAAAAATTACTTACAGCTAAATTTATAACTGGAGAACTTTTAAACAAACCAATTGAAAGCCAAACAAATGAAAGTGACGGAACAAAAATAAACTTTACTCCAGACAAAATACTTTTTCCAAATTTTTCATTTGATCTAGGTACTATACGCAAACAACTTTGGAACTATGCATATCTTAATCGTAAACTCACAATATCTCTAAATGGAGAAAAGTTTAAGTCAGAAAACGGTCTATTGGATTTGATGAATGAAGAGGTCGCAGAGTCAAACATTTATGATATTATCCACTGCCAAACTGATCAATTAGAAATGGCTTTCACTCATACGGAACATTACGGAGAGGAGTATTACAGCTATGTAAATGGACATCATACTAATGACGGAGGGACTCATCTTTCAGCATTTCGTGAAGGAATTCTAAAAGGAATAAATCAATTTTTTAATTCTAGTTTTGATGCTCCTGATATCAGAGACGGAATTGTTGGTGCAATTGCAATAAAAGTTCAGGAACCAGTTTTTGAATCACAAACAAAAAACAAATTAGGAAACTCTGATTTACGTTCATGGTTGATGCCGTTAGTTAGAGATACTCTCGTAGATTTCCTATACAAAAACCCACTTATTTCTGAATCTCTCAAAATTAAAATCCAATCTAACGAAAGAATTCGCAAGGAATTAAACAATGTAAAGAAAGCAGCTAGAGAAAATGCAAAAAAGTCAGCACTTACTATCCCAAACCTTAAAGATTGTAAATTTCATCTTGGCGACAAAAATGGACGGGGTGAAGACAGTACAATTTTCATCACTGAAGGGATTTCTGCAGGTGGAAGTATGATTAGTGCTCGTAATGTATATACCCAGGCAGTTTTTTGTTTAAAAGGTAAACCTTTTAACTGCCATGGACAGGGTAAAGAAGCAATATATAAAAATCTCGAATTATTCAACGTCATGAAAGCCCTTGGTATTGAAGAATCAGTAGATGATTTACGCTATAACAAAGTTGTTATTGCAACTGATGCCGATGTAGATGGTCTACATATTCGCAATTTATTACTAACATTTTTTTTACAATTCTACGAAACATTAGTTTTAACTGGACACATTTATATTTTGGAGACCCCACTCTTTCGTGTCCGCAACCAAAAAAAAACACTTTATTGTTATAATGAAACTGAAAGAGATTTTGCATTTGAAACACTCCAAAAAGGAACACATTTTGAGGTAACTCGCTTCAAAGGTCTAGGTGAAATATCTCCAAAAGAATTCGGACAGTTTATTGGTGATAACATGCGTGCAGTTCCAGTTGGAGTTGAACATACTCACGAAATACCGGATTTACTGAATTTCTACATGGGGAATAATACAGCGGAAAGAAGAAGATATATAATGGGGAATCTTGTTTAAAACAATTTTTTCGTTAATTAAGAGGCATACAAACTGCACGCGACAAAATTAATAGTTTAAAAATTCCATTGTAGCTTTTTTTATCCAAAATTTGGAATATAATTTAAAGTAAATAAAAAAATAAATTTAATTTTAAAGGTTGATGTTAGGTTTTGAAAATAGTGAAAACGATGAGGCATTTCATACGATTAAATTCCTAGAAGATGTTCCTTTACTTATAATAGCTGAAATTGGGAGAACAGAAATAAACGTACAAAATGTACTCAATCTGAAAAAAGGAAATTTAGTCGTTTTTGATAAAATTGTTGGCGAACCAATGGATATTGTTGTGGGAGACCGTTTAATGGCACGTGGAGAAATAGTTGTCGTAAATGAGCGTTATGGAGTTAGAATCAGCGAAGTAACTCGACCAGAAGAAAAAATAGGAGAACGTAGAGAATAATATAGATCTAAAAAAAATAGTTCAGTTAGAATCTTTCTATCTTTTCTCTGAGAATCTTAACATTTTCACTAACACTATTATTTGTGTTAAAAATTGCTGATCCCGCAACAAAAGCATTTGCTCCAGCTTCAACAATCTCAATAACTGTGTTAACGTTAATACCACCATCTACTTCTAAATCTGCTGAAGAGTCACAATCATCTAGCATATTTCGAATTTTTTTTATTTTTTTAGTGCAAGAATGGATATAAGACTGACCTCCAAATCCAGGATTCACTGACATTACCAATACAAGATCAACTTCAGAAATGATCTCCTCCAAAGTATTCACTGATGTTGATGGATTGATACTAACTCCTGCTTTTAGACCTAAATCATGAATCTGTTGAATAGTTCTATTCAAATGAGTGCAAGCTTCTTGATGTACAGTAATTATATCAGAACCCGATTTACTAAAATCTTCAATATATCTTTCTGGATTTTCAATCATTAAGTGTACATCAAGTGGTAGTTTTGTCAAACTACGCAATGCTTTTACAATTAATGGACCTATAGTAATATTAGGAACAAAATGTCCGTCCATAACATCTACATGAATGTAATCTACTCCAGC
>CACIWU010000094.1 GCA_902590435.1 uncultured SAR324 cluster bacterium
TTATAAAACTTTTGTCAAATTATTAATTTGATTAAAATTTTTAAACTATGATTTTGTAGGTTTGTGTTAGCGTCGTTTAAAAAGCGTTAGAGCAAATGATTTATAAGAAACACTTGGATAGTAGTATGAGAATTGTTGGAATCTTGCTAATGGTAATTGGTATCCCATTTCTAGGATGGTTTGGTTATGTAGAACTTTATTTTTTGAATGAAGTGGAATCTGATTTTGAAGAACAGAGAGTAAAGTCAGAGCAAAATATAAGAAGAAAAATACAGGAAACAAAGTACAAGTTTGATACAATGAAAGCCAATGTGAAAAAAGGTAAAAAATATAAGAAAACAATAAAAAATTTAGATGCTCAATTGAATGATTTGATTATAGGTTTAAAATTAAATTATAAAAATCAAGAGGAAGCAAGGAAAGAATTATTATCGACTTCTATTGTAACTATCAGAAATGAAAATTTCACAGTTGAATCAGGTATTATGGGAGTTTTGTTGATAATAATTGGAGGGTTGGTTGTCGGTGCAACTTTTATTGTGGGTAAAGATATAATTGTAGCTAAAGAAGAACTTGCTGAAACGAATAATAATGATGAACCTTCAATAGAGGAAGATCTAAATACTCCAAAACTAATAGAAGCTAAGCTTTTGAAGGCAAATTTAAATGATGCAAATCTAAGTGAGTCAGATCTTTCTGGCACTAATCTTGTTGGAGTTAATCTCAGTAATGTGAATTTTAGTGGGGCAAATCTTTCAGGAACAAATCTAAGTAAAGTTGATCTTACTGGTTCTAATTTGACTAAAGCAGATTTGACTGGTGCAAAATTGGTGGATGCCAATTTAACAGGAGCTGATTTAACAGAGGCAGATTTAAGTAGAGCCAATTTGAGTGGAGCAAATCTTTCTGGAACTAACTTGACAAAGGCTAATCTAACTGGTGTAAATTTGAGAAATTCATATTTGGAGGACAATTTGATGACTTAATTATTTTTGCAAAAATTACTCCCTCCAATTCCAATTCCAATTACCACAAAAAATATTTTATCTTAGTATATTCAAGCAATACTTAAATCAATGTCATATAAAAATATATTAATTTACATAGGTTCTTTATTTGGTTATTTTTTAATTGGGATTTTTTACCCTGTTCTTTGGATTCAGGGATTTTATTTAAAGAAAGTTTCATTAAGACTCCCTACTCCAACAGATAATCTATTTGGGGTAATTGGAGAAGTAAATGAGACACTAGATCTTCTAGGAATAGGCGAATCACCAATGGCGGGTGTAGGAATAACGAAAAATTCAGAAACATTAACAGCTTTAACATCTTTATGTTTAAACAAATTGATGGGAATTAGAATTAATTGGAGGATATTGGCAAAAAGTGGTCTTACTATAAACAACTTGAATCAACTGATAGTTGAAAAATCACCTAAAGATGCAGATATGATAATTGTAGCAATCGGAGGTAATGACGTGTTTAATTTGACTTCTCCATGGGCTTGGCTAAAGCATCTTGATAGTTGTGTAAAATATTTTGTTAAAGATGGTAAAACACCAATTATTTTATTCTCTGCAGTACCATGTGTTGGTCGTTTCCCGGCTATTCCAAAACCATTGCGGGTTGCTTTTGGATACTGGGAGTTTCTTTTACAGAAAAGCCTGATTCTTTTTGTAAATTCTAAAGATAATGTCTTTTTATTAGGAGAAAGATTCCCGGATGGCAAAGAGTATTTCTTGGAAGATGGAATCCATCCTTCTAGATTAGCTTATAAAATATGGTCTGAAAAACTCGCGAGTATGTCTTTTGAAATTTTAAAGTTAAAAAAAAAATATGACAGTTTTTGATCCATTCGAATTAACAAGTAAAGCTCCAAATAATCTAAGTTTTGGTGGACTAGATAGAGATGTTTTAACCAGAGAAAATGATGACTGTATAGATATGATTCTTAGGAACCCTCAGACAAGAGTAGTTCCAGTTTGGCATTCAAGAAATTTATTTTCTGAAATTGGAGGGGATCTTATAAAACCTACACCTGCATTTTTAAAAACTGATGAAACAATCGAGTTAATTAATGTTTCTAAAAATAGAGTTTATCTTGGAAAAGACACATTAAAGGAGATAGACATTCCGTATCTAGCTATAGATATTTCTTCACTAAATGAAGATAAAGCGAAAAGTAAATTGGAGTCAAAAGTAGAATTTGTTGATTTGAGAGAAATTAGTCCATTAATAGATGGAATAGAAGGCTCTATACTAGCTTATGCAAGGGCAATAATGTTTTGGCATTCCAGAAATGGGTTTTGCAGCGTATGTGGAGCAAGTACAATAACTACAAAAGGTGGACATCAACGTAATTGCATAAACACAGAATGTAATAGTCTACATTTTCCACGAACAGATCCTGCTGTAATTATGCTCGTCCAAAATGAAGAAAAAGTACTTTTGGGACGTCAGAAAATCTGGCCAGAGGGTTTATATTCTACACTAGCAGGTTTTGTTGAGCCGGGTGAAACTATTGAGCATGCTGTCGCTAGAGAAGTTTATGAAGAATCAGGAATAATTGTTAAAAATATTACTTATCAGCATTCTCAACCATGGCCATTCCCATCTTCACTTATGCTCGGTTTTACTGCAGAAGCTCATACTAAAAATATTAAATATAATGATTCTGAGATTGAAGATGCTCAATGGTTTTCATGTGAAGATATCCTAAATTTTGAAAATAAAAAAAAGATCCTGCCTAGAAGATTATCTGTTTCAAGGCGACTAATTGAAGAT
>CACIWU010000095.1 GCA_902590435.1 uncultured SAR324 cluster bacterium
TTGAGGTTTTTATGAGATCAAAAATCATATATTTTTTCCAGCTACTTTTTTTTGCAGTTATAGCTAACGGGAACATATCTTTATCAAAGGAATTATTGGTTTATACTTATGACTCATTTAATAGCAAATGGGGGCCAGGCCCGATAGTTTTTAAAAGATTTGAAGAAATATGCGATTGTAGTCTAAAAATTATTACTCCTGGTGACTCAGGGAAGGTCCTTAATCGAATAATTTTGGAAAAAGCAAATCCAAAAGCCGATATTATGATTGGCTTAAACAATAGTGATTTAGAAAAATCTTTTTTTTATAATTTATGGGAACCTTACAGTTCAAAATTTTTAGATAGAGTGCCAGTTGATTTGCTTTTGGACAAAAAGAATAGAGTCACACCTTTTGATTATGGTTTTATAGGTTTTGTTTACGACAGTCAAAAAATTGATGAACCTCCTCAGAATTTTAAGGATTTATTGGATAGTAAATATAAGAAAAAAATTGTGATTCAAAATCCGAAAACTTCTTCTCCAGGATTGTCACTGTTGTATTGGACAATTGAAGTATTCGGAGAGAAAAATTTTCTCAAATTTTGGGAAAGATTGAAACCTAATTTACTGGCGGTGACAGATGGATGGTCTTCAGCTTATGCAATGTTTACAAGGGGAGAAACCCCAATAGTTTTAAGCTATGTTACTAGTCCAGCTTATCATTTAGAGTATGAGAAAACGGAGAGATATCAAGTTGCAGAATTTGAAGGGGGGCATTTTAGACAAATTGAGTTTGGAGGAATATTAAAAAATACTAAAAATATAGAACTGGCAAAAATGTTTATAGATTTTATGCTATCGGAAGAATTTCAAAACATAATTCCTTTGACTAACTGGATGTTTCCGGTAATACAATACCAACCTCTTCCGGACTCGTTTCGTATTGTACCAAAAGTTAAAAAAATTCAAGAAAAAAATCCATTACCTGTCAATCGACAAAATTCAAAGTGGATAAAATCATGGTCTCGATCTATGTCTGAATAAATTGAGTTCTAAAGTGAAACTAAAATCTTTATATTTTTTACAGTTTCCATCTTTTTTTTTGATTGGAGTTGGTTTTTATTTCCCAATTCTTATTTTCTTATCTGGTAACAATCCTTTGTTTCCTGAAGAAAGTTTTTTAGAGGGGTCATATTTTTTAGAGTTTTTGAAAGATTCTTGGAATTTGAGAGTAATTGGTTTTTCAGTTTTTCAAGCATTTTTTAGCTCCCTTCTTTCAATTATTTTTGGTTTTCCTGGTGCATGGTTAATCACTCACTATGATTTCCCTGGGAAACGTTGGTTTTGTTTGTTAACGTATCTGCCATTCATTCTTCCTTCTATTTTGGTAGTATTAGCAATGGTACTATTTTTTGGCAACAATGGGTGGATTAATCGGGGACTTATGTATTTATTTGAGCTTGATGAACCGCCGGTTATATTCTTATATTCTTTTTCTGGAATCTTGATTGCACATGTTTTTTATAATTTCCCGATAGCCATGAAAATTATTGCAGATCAATGGGAGCGTATTTCATTTAAATATTCCAACGCGTCTCGCTCTTTAGGAGTTGGAAGTATAAGGATGTTTTTTTGTATTACATTACCTTTACTAATGCCTTCTTTGGGATCTTCTTTTTTACTAATTTTTTTACTCTGTATGAATAGCTTTGCGATTATTCTAGTTCTTGGAGGAGGAATTCGATTTACAACAATTGAGGTTTTAATATATCAATTGGCTCGGATTGAACTGGATTATAGTGGAGCTTCAAGTTTGGCATTTCTTCAAAGCGGTTTAAGTCTAGTCTGTATAACAATACTAATTTTTGGGATTCAACAGAATACGGAACAAAATATTTCGAATAAAAACTCTTTATCCTCAGGGATGAGAGATTACTGTCCGAAGGCATGGTTTGGATTTTTTTGGATTTTTGTAGTTTTATTATTTGCTATGGGGCCACTTTTTACTATTGTGTTGGATTCTTTTAGAAAATTTGAAAATGGAGAATGGGTTTATACATTTTTCTGGTATGAAAAAATCTTAGAACCTGGTGAAAATAATTATTTTATTGTTGCTCTTTGGAATTCTTTTCGTATTGGCCTTGGAAGTGCAATCTTGTCTTCTTTTATTGGACTTGGATTAGTGAGTTTAATTGCATATAAAAAAGGGATTAATCGTCGATTTTGGGAAGCATTTTCTTTTTTCCCGATGGTTCTTTCATCTATTGTTTTTGGAGTGGCATGGTTTCATTTTTTTCAAAATCATTTAGTTGAGATTATACCTTTGATTTATGTTGTGATTATTATGCACGCAATTCTGACTTGCCCTTATTGGATAAGAATAGTTATACCATCTTTGGAAAACATTCCGCAACAGTGGCACATTGATTCAAAGATACTAGGGAAACAATCTTTTCAATATGGATTAATAATTTTGTGGCCTTGGCTTAGAAAAACTTTTTTGATTGCCTTTTTTTTTAGTTTTTCTCTGTCGCTTGGAGAACTTAATTCTACGATGATGATAGCTGATGAAAGTATTAGAACACTCCCACTTGAAATTTATGAGGCGATATCGGGGTATAGATTTTCATATGCTTCAGCAATTGCTGT
>CACIWU010000096.1 GCA_902590435.1 uncultured SAR324 cluster bacterium
TTATGCCATATGTAAAGAGCTAATCCCAGATTCACCTGAGCCTAAATTAAAAATTGATGGCAACTTGGAATTAACTGATGTGTCAGATAATTTTGTTGAACAAATAGATCGTCTCCAGCCTTTTGGAGAAGGGAATCTGGAGCCACTTTTTGAAATATTAGCTCCAAAAAAACCTTTTAAACTACTAAATAAGAAACATGTAAAATGGAATATTGAAGAGAATTTTGAAATTTTAGGATGGAATTTAGCAGAGTCTTTTCTTAAAACTCCTCCTTCTAAATTAGTTGTAAATTTAGGATTTAACGAGTTTGGAGGAGAACGCAGAATTCAACTAACCATAAGTGATTATCAAATTTGAAGTCATTAAAAGAAAAACAATACTTTGTTTATATTATGTTTGTTCTTTGAATGAAGCAAAACTCATTGAAAAAATTCTTGTAGAAAAAGAATTGGTAGCATGTGTTAATATTTTAAGTGATATGATTTCTATTTTTAGATGGCAAGTGAAAATTTAGGAGGGAAGTTAATTTGTAATGATATCTAAAACCTGCAAAGGTCTCATTCCTAAAATTGTTAAAATGTTCAAAAAAAATCATAGTTATCTCTGTCCTTGTATTTTGGAGTTACCTATCCTAGGAGGAAATTATGATTTTTTAATTTTTATTGAAAAAGAAACACTTTAAATAATTAAAAAAAATATGCATCCTGATACAATGAGGTTAATTGATAGATGGGTAGGTATTCCTCTTTGTTTTTTAGCTAGTTTTTGGCCTTTGAGAAAATTAAAATTAATTTTTAATTTACAATATCAAAAATCAACTCCATCTCCAGAAACTATTGTTTTTATATGTGTTGCAGAAATTGGTGCGCTAGTGGTTGCTTATCCAGCTATTCAGGAAGCAAGGAGGAAATATCCAAATAGTCGCATTTGTTTTATAACCGCACCGACCGGTTTAGAAGCTTTAAAATTAATGGGATTTGATGAAGAAGATATATTTTTACTCGAAATTATTACACTAAAAAGTCTGATAAAGGACTTACTAAAAATTCGTAGATACTTCAGAAAAAGGAAAGTATCAGCAATAATTTTAGAACCTTTTACTCGTTTTAGTAACTTGCTTTCAATTTGGATAGAAGCTTCGAAACGAGTTGGATTTTTTAGATTTAAGAACGAAGGAGTTTATCTAGGAAATATACTTACACATCGATTAGTTTATAATTCTCATTTACATGCTTCACAGTTATATTTTTCATTAACTAAGGCTTTGGTTGAAAAAGAATCGAACGAACCTCTTTTGAAAGAAAGAATTCCCTCACAAATTCCGAATCGTTTGCGTATTAATGTTCCGGACAAAGATAAGCAAAAATTAATTGAACGCTTGAAAGAAAAATGTCCAGATAATTCACTAAAAAAAATCGTTTTACTTAATGCCAATGCGAGTGATATTGTTCCATTGAGGAAATGGCCATTAGAAAATTTTATAGAGCTAGGTAAAATCTTACTAAAGAATCCAGAAATCACCGTTGTTTTAACTGGAAGTATAGTTGAAAGAAAGGCATGCTCGGGTTTAGCAACGGGAATTAATCCTAAGAGGACTATTAATTTTGCCGGGGAAACTTCTTTTAAAGAATTGATTACTCTTTATTCAATTAGTGATTTACTGATTACGAATGATTCTGGTCCAGTTCATTTTGCTTCTACAACTTCAATTCCTATTCTGGCTTTATTTGGTCCTGAAACTCCAAAAATTTTTGGTCCAATGAGTCCTAAAGCAAGAGTCATCTCAATGGAGTTGTCTTGTAGTCCATGTATTTCTGTTTTCAATCAGAAATTGTCTACATGTAAGGATAATCAATGTATGAAAAAAATTTCTATTGAAATGGTGACTAATGAAATCAAAAAAATTACCAAAAAATTAAATTGAAAATTCCTTCTAAATTTCTTAAAAATTTAGCTATATTTTGGCTTGGAATAACATTATTTTTATGGTGGATAGGGGTTGCGGGTAGGGACTTATATTTGATCCCTGCAATAGTATTTTTGTTAACCAGTGTATTCCAAATTTGTGTTGGAAAATTTTCAACCAATTCTATTAATTGGATAATTGACTATTCAAAAAAAAAATATTTCATTGCATTTTTTTGGTTTCATGCTTGTTTGTTTTTGACAATAACAATTTTAAAATACTATTCTTTTCGATGGAATGTTTGGGATGTTGGGAACTATAGTAATATGCTTTTTAATATCTCAAGAGGACAATTCTTTTCTTCATATTTGAGTGTTCATAATTGGGCAGATCATTTTACTCCTTCGATGTCGCCATTGTCATTATTTTATAAGTGGAGACCTAGTACCCACTGGATTACTTTGGCAAAAACTGTTTCATATCTTAGTGTGCCAATTTTGATCTATAAAATATGTAAAGAGTTTTTTCCTGATAAAGAAAAGTCATGGATTGGAACTTTACTAATTGGATCTGCTTGGATATTGTTTTATTCTCCTGCCGTAAATAGTTTTTTTTATGAGTTTCAATCTTCGGCTCTTGCT
>CACIWU010000097.1 GCA_902590435.1 uncultured SAR324 cluster bacterium
CAAAGTTGCAGGGGCAACAGTTCCCTCTGTTGTCTTGTCACTTGTTACATTGACTGTTACATCTGTATCATCATCAAGGTTATGAATTGAAAGGTTTGAGGTCTCAGTTCCCCTTAGTGCAACTTTTCGAATTTTCATATTTGCATAATCAGCAACGTATAGATTGCTTTGGTTATAGAGAATTCCATAAGGTCCACTAAATTCCGCAGATGTTCCATTTCCTTCAGCAGCGCCACCTGTCCCTGAACCCGCAATGGTAGTAACTTCTTTTGAGGAAATTACTATTTTCCGTATAACATTACCTCCAAATTCGGTAACATAAAGATTCATTCCATCAGTACTTATACCTCGAGGATCTTTAAAGCTTGCAAAAGTTCCTCCTCCATCTGTGGAAGTTGCTTGTCCTGAACCTGCAAAGGTCGTAACTTCTTGGGTATTAGAATCTAATTTGCGAATAACATTATTTGTGGAATCAGCAATATAGATATCAGATCCGACACTTGTTATTCCTTGCGGATATGCAAAACTAGCATTTAGTCCATTTCCGTCTACCTTGGCGTGGGTACCACTTCCTGCAACAGTATAAACAGTACCAGAAGAAGTTGAAACATAACGAATAGATCCGTTGCTTTTATCTGCTACATATAGTGATGTCCCAACAAGGGTTATACCTGCAGGATATGCAAATTTTGCTGTAGTAGGTTGGCCTGTTTGATAATCAAATGAGTCTGTTGAACCTGCTTCACCAGGTAAACCTGCTAAGGTCGTAACCTCTGCAGTTTCAATTACAATCTTACGAATAACACTATTCCCCATTTCAGCAACATAGAGGTTAGTTCCGTCAGTAGTAATACCTGCCGGAGTTCTAAATCTGGCATCGGCACCCGTAGCATCGTTATGGCCTAAGGCATACTCTGCCCCAGCAAGGATAGAGACATCTCCTGTAGCAATTACTACCTTCCGAATCACATGTGCATTAGCATCTGATACATATAGGTTTGTTCCATCTGTGGTTATATATTGAGGTCTAACAAATCCTGTTGCAAAAGAAGTTACAGCAGGACTATTCATTAAAACATTGTCAGCAGAGGCACTGATTTGGAACTCCTTGTTTCCATCTGATTCTTGGTCATCAACACCTGTGACTGTAACAGTTTGAGGAGTATTCGAGTTATCCTTAGTAAAAGTAAGCTCTGCAGGGTTAACTGTTGCTTCTCCTGTGTTGCTGCTTGCCAGGGAAATCTTAACATTTGTATCATCATCAAGATTAAAGAGAGCAATATTTGCTTTATGTTTATGAGTTTCTATCCTGTCAGGATTGATAACAATTTCAGATTGGTAACCTACAGTTATAAATCTACCATTTACATGAATAATATCGTAAAGATTCTTAAATGAGTTGGAAGCCATTTCCTCCCAGAAAACTCCATCCCGAGATGATGAAATTTTACCTGCAGTTCCAACAGCAACGAAATGGCTCCCGCCAAAAGAAATTCCACTTGGGGCGAAACCTAGAGGTTGAGGTCCTAGTCCCCAATTTCCGCTTCCTCCTTGTTCCAAAAATATTTTACCACTTTCAGAAACCGCGACCATCATATCCATACCTTCTGAATTACCATATGAGACATCCAAAAAATTTTCTTCGGCAGGATCCACCATTGGACTACCATTCACGGTACTTTGGGTCCATGCATTCAAATCGTTATCCGCTGTTTTAATAATGGTTCCATCATCTCCTACAGCAATATATATATTTAGCTCATTATTATGAGTTATACCGCGAAGAGTACCATTTGCCTGGGTATTAAATGTGGTCCAGCTTCCATCTAAACCTGTGTCTGATGCTAAAACTTTTACCTCACCAAGAGCCAAAAAATTATTGTTGAGGTATTCAACTTTTTTAATTTCAATGTTTCCTTCAGCGTTGGCTTGTTTTATCCATGTATTACCACCATCCGCAGAACTAAGAATTGTTCCATTATTACCAACCGCAACAAAGACTCCGTTGCCAAAGGTAACACTGTTGAGACGGTTACCTCCATTCTCAGGATTAACTGGCGCTGCCGTCCAAGAACCTTGACTCGCGTCAGGAGAAATAAAAATTTTACCGTCTTTACCCACTGCAACATATTTATTGTTTCCATATGCGACTCCTAGCAAATCTTTAGTTGAACCAGCAGCAGTTTGCCGAGTCCATGTATCTCCCAATTCAGTATGCTCATATTCTGCTGTCAAGTTGATTCCATATAACTGATGTCCATCTGAAATTGTATTATCAACTCCAGAGACAATTACATTCTGCGTATTTTGATAGTTGCCAGGTGTAAAAGTAAGAGTTGCAGGGTTAACTGTTGCTATATTAGTGTTACTACTGGTAACACTAACCGTAATATCTTCTTCAGGTTCTTGATCAAGAGCAACTTTGATTGTAGATTGTGTTCCTGCTTCACTGGTATGTCCCTCATCTGTTGATTCAAAAGTTACATCATAAAAATAATCCCCTTGCCCCTCCCCTGTAAGAGTTAGAGACTCATTCAA
>CACIWU010000098.1 GCA_902590435.1 uncultured SAR324 cluster bacterium
CTAAACTATAGTGGTGGTAATCTCAAAGTAGGAGACAATACACTCTCAATAGAAGGAGCAGGAAACTTCAATAATGCGATAGATAGCCCACTTGTACTTGATTTAGAAAACAGTACCCTTGACTTATCAGGTACTGGGACTATTGCGGGCCCGGTAAGATTAGAGGGTTGTATCCTTAAAGCGAGTGCCGGCAGTCCGACCATTTCAGGTGCACTAACTCAGTATGATGATGCAACTATCGAGGTTGCTCAAGGCGCAACTCTTAACTATTCAGGAGCATCACTAAACTTGGGTCCATACAAATTGACTCTAAAAGGTGGTGGTACGCTTAATAACACGAATTCACTCGTTTTAAATAATGCAGATAGCCTACTCTCACTTGCCGGGATAGCATTAAAAGACGTTGATGCCAGTGTATCTACTAACAACGGTAAGGGAATAGAGGTTACCTCTACTGCAACGATGGAGAATTATGATTTGAGTGCAGTAAACTATCTCGATATCTCAGCGGGACAGACCCTTGCGGGTCAGTTAAATCTCCAGAACGGTGGAGAATTATTTACTTCAGGAGAAGGTCAATTTAATGCCGATATTGCACTTGCAGGTGGTAATTTTAAAGCAACTGATGACCAGATATTAGGTGGTACTTTAACTATAACAGAAGACTCAGGAATTACAGTATCCGAAGGTAAGACTTTGCAATTAAGCCAAGTAGGAGGACTTCCTCTTGGAGCCAACACTCTTACACTCAGCGGAGGAGGATCATTCACCAGTGGAGGAATTACACTGAATAATGCTGACAGTAAACTTCTTCTTAACTCTATTATATTGGACAGTGCAAGTACAACTGCAGACAATTTAGGTCTTGATGTAGATGCCAACTCAACAGTTACTGCTTTTGAGGTAGGTCATACAACTCCATTGTCCATTGCACAGGGGGTGACACTTTCCGGAGGAGTAGAAGTATCAGCAGGATCGATAAAAATAAATGAGACAGGAACGCTTGCCTCTACTATTACAATGAGCGGGGGAACACTGGATGTAGATGAGACATCCACTTTATCTGGAGCACTTACCCAGTCAGGTAACTTAACAATAGATGTGACAACAGGTAAGACACTTTCTTATTCAGGAGATGCTGTAAATACAGGAGCAAATACATTGACCCTAAGTGGTGGTGGTACACTGAACAACACAAATGCCTTTGTATTGAACAATGCCGACAGTAAGCTTCTATTGAATAACATTGTCCTGTACAAGGGAAGTACCTCATTAGACAATTCAGGAATAGTTGTAAATAGCACTTCAACGATTTATGAACTTGCAATCGGACATATAACACCTTTATCAATAGCAGCTGGCAATTCGCTAGGCGGAGGAATTAACGTGACAGCCGGCTCCATAAGACTGGAAGCGAATGGAACACTTGCATCTAATGTTGGGATGAGCGGTGGAACCTTGGATGCAGATGAGACTGCGACAGTATCAGGTACGCTGAGTCACAGTGGAGACATAACAATAGATGTAGCAGCAGGCAAGAGCCTCACATACTCCGGAACAGGTATCAGTGCAGGAGCATACACCATTACTCTGACCGGAGGAGGTAATTTTGCAAGTGGAGGAATTATTCTGGATAATGCCCAGAGTAAGCTAGTCTTGAATCCAATTACACTGGATATTGCGAGTACCTCATCAGATAGTTTAGGTCTTGATGTAGGTGCAAACTCAACGGTCAATGCTCTTGCAATCGGTCACATAACACCTTTATCAATAGCAGCTGGGACTTCACTAGATGGAGCAATCACAGTCTCAGCAGGCTCGATAAAACTTAACGAGACAGGAACGCTTGCCTCTACAGTTACAATGACTGGGGGAACATTGGATGTAGATGAGACTTCTACAGTATCAGGAGCACTTACCCAGTCAGGCAATATAACATTAGATGTATTGACAGATAAGACTCTGACCTATTCCGGAGCATCGGTTGTCCTAGGAGCAAACACCCTCACTCTTAGCGGAGGCGGAACATTAAGTAATACCAATGCCCTTGTATTGAACAATGCAGACAGTTTTCTTTCCCTTTCAGGTATTACAGCATTGGGAGATATAGATGGAACGGCAGCATCTAATCCAGGTAAGGGAGTCAGGGTCAGATCTTCAGCAACGATTGGAGATTATGACCTGAGTGCATTAAGTTATCTCTCAATTGGAGGAGCAGGGGTAACACTTGCAGGTCAGTTGAACCTTAATCCTGGCGGAGAGATTTTTACATCAGGAGAAGGTAAGTATACAGGAGATATTGAACTTGCAGGAGGGACATTCAATGCAGCAGACAGTCTTACGCTTGACGGTACAGTTAGTATTACAGCAGACTCGGAGATTAAGGTGACAGATACACTTACACTGAGTCAGGCAGGGGGACTTGCCCTTGGAGCAAACACATTGACATTATCC
>CACIWU010000099.1 GCA_902590435.1 uncultured SAR324 cluster bacterium
AAAAAAGCGAAATAAATAATGCTTTTATAGATTTTTTCAATGAATCGGGACTACTGAAATCTCAGAAATTATAAATTTTTAGGTTTTAGTAGCTAGTCAACTTAACTTTAATTATTATTCAAATAATATTTCTAATTCTTGGTTTGTTCGGGAATTATTTAAAAAAATTTTTCCTGAAAAAATTAATACTTCTCTCAAGAAAAAATCTAAATCCTTCTTGAAAACCCCTGCTAGAATAATTAAATACAAAAACGCAAATTATTCAATTGTTTTTGATCATATTAGAATATTTTTTTACATCATTTTTTTATAACTCCCTAACGAATACAAAATCTTTGGGACCACAATTTATAATAATCGATCCACTTGAAACAGAATCATGATCACAAAATTTTGAACACCTTTGGTGAGCTTTTATTCCGGCACATCGTTTTGTATTTGATTTGCAACTAATCAACAATATCAATGACAATAAAAATATTAACAAGAATATTTTAAATTTATTTAAATCTGTAAATATTTTTATTACCTTTCTCCTCAGAAAAAACTTATAGTGGAAGGGAGCAAGTATTCTTCCTATGAAACGAGGTTAAAACTCCCCTTTTTTTTTAACTCCCTTCCTATTTTGATTTTAGAATACTTTTAAATATATTAAAAATATATAAGCAAATAATAATGAAATATAATAAAATTCGAAGTATCAAATTTTTAAAAAAGTATAGTGCCAATATGCCAATAATTAAGTTAAAATTCTTTCACACTTTATAAAATTCTTATTGCCAATTCATTTTAATATTTAAAAAAAGTTATTGTTAACCAAAAAATATCAACGTAAAATACTTTGTAAGGAATTAATTTTCTTACGCTGTTCTTGCGTTGAAGAATAACTTTCCGCATAGTCCAATTGATTTAATAATTTTTTCCTGATAGCTGGATCTAGATCTGATCCATTACCTTCAAGTTCTAAAGCCAAAATTGACATTTGCACATTACGAATAATCAGTTTAGGCATTGTCCTCAGTAAAAGATCTCTTTGATTCAATGCCTGCGCTATCTGTATGTCCAATTCTGAAGAAATAGCAGCTTTCTTTAAAGCCTTTAGGGCTTTAAAATAAATTTCAATTCTTTGATCTGTATTTAATTGATCCTGAGCTTTTCTTATAAGCCTTACTGCCTCCATATAATTTTTCTCAAATTCAGTCTCTGGATTTTCTGAAGTAAAAACTGACCTTGGTAAATCTCCATTTGAACGAGAAGCGATTAAATCTGGCGGCTGAGTAAGACTTTGATCAGTAGAAGTGTAAAAATTTACAATTATAGAATTCCTATCGGTAACTTCAACAAAAGGAGGTAAACTTAAAGCATCTGGGTTAACCATAGCTCGCAAAATAACCCTTTTCTGATTTTCAACATCTGTATCAAGCTCCACATATCTTAAATATTCATGATTCTTAAACCCATTAATTTCTTTATCTTTCTCAGCGTTGGGAAAAATAATTTGTAGAAAATAAATAGTTCTATTACTTCCGGTTAATGGATCTTTTAATTTATTTTCAACCACTTGATAAGGTGAATTCTCATATTTTTTTGAAATTGGCCTATCAAAAATAACTTCAATACCAAAACTCCATATTTCTCGTAGTTCATCCTCTATTTTTATGGGGATTTTTTTTAATTCCTGAACTTTAAATGTTTTCCTAAAAACACTGACTTTTTCTGGAATTTCTTCTAAAAAAGCTCCTCGTTTTAATAACATGAAAGCATCGCTGTATGTAAAATATTCTTTAGATCCATTTTGAAGTTCTAGCAAATAACGATAACGTTCTCCTAATTTATTAGTAGATAAGAATTTGGAATCTTCTGGTTGGAGGATTCGAAATCTTCGAACACCCAAAACCATATTTTCTCCTTCCAGAATATCATGTTTACCAAAAATTTTATTAAATGCCGTCGCGTTTAAAACATTTCTGTAAAAATCATTCTTCTCTAATACTCCAAAATCAGTTCTTCCTGCGTAAGGGAATACAAGAGCTCTATTCTTACTTAGTATTAATTCGTCATTGTGAGTCCATTCCCTAACTCGATTAATTAACCACTTTCTACTAGAACCATCTCCTAGAATTGCTTGTAAATAATATTCGTCCTTGTCTCTGTTTTTCACAAAAACAGAAGAAATTTTTATTGATTTAAAATAACCATGATCTAAAATCGAAGCAAGCTTAAGAGCTTTTTCTCGAGATGTAAATTCTGGGAAACCAAATACTACTGTCCCTTTCTGCATAAAACAGAAGAATAGAGCAATATGGATAAAAATTATATTTTTATTCAAAATTATTCCCCACATAAATTTGTATATCGTTTGAGATTTTGCTCTTTCTACTTTCGGGAAAAGGTTCAAGTACCTGTTCTCCTGGA
>CACIWU010000100.1 GCA_902590435.1 uncultured SAR324 cluster bacterium
GTATGTTCAGGAAAAACTGGTCATGCTGAAGTTATTCAAATAAGATTTGATTCAAAAAAATTGAACTATGAAACATTACTGGACTGGTTTTGGCGAGGTCATGACCCAACTACTCTTAACCGACAGGGAGGAGATGTGGGTACGCAATATCGTTCGGTAATTTTTTATCATAGTGAAGATCAAAAAAATATAGCTCTAGATTCAAAAAATAAAATGAGGGAAAATGGTATGTTCAAGGATCCAATTGTTACTGAAATAAGTAAAATCCAAAAATTCTTTCCTGCTGAAGATTACCATCAAGATTATTACAGGAAAAACACGAATGTAGGATATTGCAATTATGTAATCAAACCAAAGCTGCAAAAATTAGAATTACAGTAGTTTCTTTTAAAAATAAAATTGAGTTTTTGAACTTTGACTTCCAAAAGAATATTCATCTCGAGTATGAATTTCTGAAATAATGGTATTTTCAGGAAGTTCTTTTATAAAGCGAGATCTTTGACTAATACCTCCGGAGTAGTTAGAAGAAACAACGGGTGCTGTGATAATCAAATGTTTTTTTGCTCGGGTTAATGCAACATAAAACAAACGTCGTTCTTCTTCGAGTTGTTCTTCTGAATCAAGACTTCGTTGATGTGGTAATAATCCTTCCGTAAGACCAATTAAAAACACCATATTCCATTCTAATCCCTTGGCTTGATGAATAGTCGTTAGAGTCAAAGTTTCATCATTGTTTTGTTTTTTAGAATCATGCTCAGTGATAATGCTTGAGCCAATTAGTGACAATTCATTTAAGAAAGAATCCAGCTTATCATAGTTTTGTGCAAATTCCTGCAGATAACGAATATCGATTTCTCGTTGAACTGCATTTTCAAAACTGTTAAATAGAATATCTCGATAAAAATTTATATATAAAATGCTGATAATTTGATATGGAGTTTGTTTTTCACTCAGCATTTCTTGAAAAATTTCAAGTAAAATATTCCAACTTTCGAATGCTTTTTCAGGGATCAACTTTTTTAGTTTAAGATTGTCTTTTGTAAGCCTAACTGCTTGTTCATTTTGAAAAATACGGAATATTTTTTGTGCGATTGTATTGCCAATACCTGGAAGAAGTCTGAGTAAGCGCATCCAAGAAACTTCATCTAGAGGATTAAAGATTACTTTGAGAAAAGAGGTTAAATCTTTGATGTGTGCTTGTTCAAAAAATTTAACTCCGGAATATACAACAAAAGGAATATTTGCATGGGTTAAAACGACCTGAAGGACTGCAGACTGGACATGATTACGGTAAAGTACACTCATTTTGTCCAAAGAAATACCTTTATCTCTATAGTTAAGAATATTCTCCAAAACTAATTCAGCTTCATCCTGAGGAGACCAAACATGATGAACTGAAGGTTTTTCTCCTTTGGGTAATGAACTAAATAGGTTTTTTTTAAACTGACGTGTGTTATGATTAATGCTCTGATTGGCGGTGTTTAAAATTTCTGGTGTACTTCGATAGTTCTGTTCCATGTTGTATGTGATAGCTTTGTATCGCTTAGGGAAATCAAGCATGTTTCCAAAGTCTGCACCACGCCAACTATATATTGATTGTGCATCGTCTCCGACAACCATTAAGTTATTATGAGGTAAAGACAACCTATATAATATAGTGGCTTGAACTTGATTGGTATCCTGGTATTCGTCTACTAGGATATACTTGATTTGTTGGCAAAGAGGAAGCTCTTGTCCATTTCGTATAAGCAATTCCAGCCAGTTTTCCAAAAGATCATCAAAATCCATAGCTTGGTTGTTTTTTTTCTTATGGCGATAAGTCTTTAGAATATTTATAATTTTTTCAAGGTTTTCTGAAAAGTGAGGATAATCTTCATTTATTAATTGCTCTAACTGAAAATTGCGGTCAAAATATGCAAGATCCTGAATCATTTTTTGAGTACAAAACCGATTGAATGCTAATGAGAATAAATTTTGGAGTACAGAGGCTCTGGGGAAATATTTATTAGGCTTGCCTATTGTTTCTGCCAAAGATGCTTTTATCAGGTCTCTAGAATCAGAAGAGTCTAAAATACTAAAATTGTTATTATACTTTAGTAATTTGGCATTTCTTCTTAAAAATCTGCTTCCTACGCTGTGGAATGTGCCGTGAATAATTTTTTGTTGATCTGATTTATTTTTGAGAGCTCTATCTACTCTTTGCGCTATTTCATTGGCGGCCTTGTTAGTGAATGTTAGTAAAAGTATTGAAGATGCAGGGATATCTGCATTAATTAGTTGTGCTACACGATGCGTTATGATTCTTGTTTTACCACTACCAGCCCCTGCAACTACAAGCGCGGGGCCGGATTTGTGCTCTACAATTTTGCGTTGTACGGGATTTAAAGTCTCTATTGACCAATTGGT
>CACIWU010000101.1 GCA_902590435.1 uncultured SAR324 cluster bacterium
ACAGAAACTTGGTCTGACCGATCTGCTTTAGGACTTGATATTTCTCTGAATGGTTGCCGTTTCCATTGTGAGCAATTCTTGTCAGAAGATGAAACAGTTTCACTTAATTTTAAACCTGGTTTTGTACTTAGAGGCATTATTAAATGGTGTTGGCCAATAGAATGGTATTACCTAGCCGCAATCCATTTTGAAAATATTTCCAAACAAGAACAGGAGAATTTAAAATCCTACATTGAAGAAGTAACAGGGGAGAGTTATCAAATGGGTAAAAAAGATGTAATTAGTAATGAAAAAACTGAGATCGATTTCGACGATTTTGAAGATTCAGATGATATGAGTTTTGACGTTACAGAAAAAGAACAAAATGAGAATCAGGAATATTTGATAGATAATGAGATCGGAGATGTTGAAGGTATAGATAATATGGGTTTTGATGTTGTAGATAAAGATCAAAATGGAGACCAAGAAGACATTATAGATAATGAGATCGAAGATGTATTTGAAGATCTTCCCCAACTTAGTGAAGAAGATTTAGATAACTCAGATAATAAAGACGATATAAATAAGTCAAAATCTGAATCAATTTTGGAAAATGAGGATTCATTTTCGAAGGAAATACTTAATGATAATATTTCACACGAATTTTCCGAGTTCGACTTGAGTCCTATAAGTTTTAGAGGCAAACATGTTGTAATTTTTGATTTGGTAAAAGAACAAGCTGAAATTCTAAATCGTTATCTTAGTGAAAGATTAGGAATGGAAGTTGAATTTGTTTCAAAAAAACATAATTTATGGCGTCATCTCAAAATAGATCCACTAGATCTAGTAATTATGGAGACTGGATCAACAGGTAATTATAACGCATTAGAGACCATGCAACAGACTAAAGACCAATTCCCAGAAGTAGACTTTATTTGTATTTCAGGGCCAGTAAGTTTGGAAAGAAGGATGCATTTCATTAACGCTGGTGCTCTGGATTACATTACACGACCAATTCATTTGTCATCAATTGCACAAAGTATTTTGTTACATTTGAGTCGAATGAATTTTTATAAAAAAGATTATGAAAATGAAGAATTTAAATCGTCAAAAAATGGCACCCCATCAGAAAAACAAAGTTTAGATCCTAAAGAAACTTTTCATGATGAAGATTTATCTGGAACGCTTGATCTTCTAGATGAGGATTTGGACGTTTCAAGAGAAATTGAATTGATAGATGAAGATTTTTAGTTAGTTTAATTGATCTAAAAAATGCACGGCAAATATGAATATAGCTTGATATAATTTTAGAAGATTTTGGTTTATTACTTTATTTCTTCCACAATTGTTCTGACAATTGGAACTTGAATATAACCACTCTCAACACTCCAAAAATAATAATAGCCGCTTACAGCACCATGCTCATCTTTGTGAGTTGTAACTTTCCCGTCCTTTACAGTCCAACTCCTAACGACATTACCACTGTCTGCAATATAAGAAACTCGCAAATCTTTACCTAAAACATTATCAGCCTGCTTGAATAATTTATTCCTCGATTCTTCCGTACAACCTAAGAAAAAAAACAGTAAAAATAAATTTAATAAGATAAATTTTTGCATAAATAATTTGAATTTTTTTAAACTTAAAAGGTAAAAATACATGATATTACACTATTTTACAAGCATTAATATATATAAGAACAAATAATAATACTTGACATTATATTTAAATAAATTACTATGTTCAATTATTGAACATAGATTTTTTTTTAAAAATAATTATATAAAATTTTTTGTTTTGACACCTGAAGAACTTCGTACATTGACTCTTTTTAATAGCCTTGAGAAGAGACCTGAAATAAATCAAAGACAATTAGCGCAAGAATTGGGTGTCTCATTAGGACTTACAAACACTTATTTCCAAAGAGTTCTGAAAAAAGGATGGATTAGAGCAAAACAGGTCAAGCCTCGCCGTTGGCTTTATTTCCTTACTCCAAAAGGTGTTATAGAAAAAAGTAGACTAAGTATTTCTTACCTAAATCGTACACTTAGCTCTTTTCGTGAATTAAAAAGAAAAGGTGATGAACATTTGAGAATCTTGTCTGAAAAAGGAGTAAAAGGAATTCACTTATGTGGAGATAATGATTTAACTGAAATTATCAGTTTTTGTTTTAGTGGATTAGAAATTGAACTCATTTCTGTAATCCCTGAAAAAACATTAATAAAAAATTTAAAACAAAAATACATATTACCTGATTTAAAATCCTACGAATTAATTTTAATTGCTTCACT
>CACIWU010000102.1 GCA_902590435.1 uncultured SAR324 cluster bacterium
TCATAATTGGAGAATATACATCCAAAAAAACACAGTATTTTTTAAGAAAGAAGTTTGTGAGCAACAAAATCAAAGGACTATGCTTAGCATTGCTTGCCATGTTCGGAGGAGGAATCTTTGCAGTACCATACCGTCTTAGTTTAGAAACAGCTGAGCCTCTTACTGTTGTTTGGGGTATTTTCCTTTGGGCATTATTGTTTTCCCTTCCAGGAGCCTGGATTTCCAGAAAGAAAATGAGATATTCATTAAGAATTGGATTTATTATTTTAGCTACTGCGCTAGCAGGATTGCTTGGGAATTACTCTGCTTGTCAAGCTCTGGCACAAGATTCTCCAACTCTTTTCAACTTAGTAAGCCGAAGTGAAATTATAATCGCAATAATTCTAAGTTGGATTTTTTTGAAAGAATGGATAACCTTTAAGGTTTGGATTGCTATGATATGTATCATTTTAGGAATCTTTATTATGAAATTCGATTCACTTAATTTTGAATTAAATGAATGGTCGGCATCTCTGTGGGCATTATTAACTGCATTTAGTTTTGCTGTAATGCTAGTTCTTGCTAAAAGTATAATACATGAAATTGATCCACAGGTTTTGAATGTTTTCCGTTTAATAGTTGCATTATTAGTTCTTGGGAGTTTTGAAGAAGTAAGAAAAGGTATTTCAAATTTACAATTAACAGAATGGGAATTGTTGGGATATGCTGCTTTTAGTGGACCATATATAGGACGAATCGCTTATACTTATTCATTAAGATATCTTTCTGTCTCAAAATCGGTCATAATTTGTTCTTTTTCACCAGTTATAACTCTTACATTGGAGTTATTGGTTTTCGGTACAATCATAAGCTGGTTAGAATCCTTAGGTGGAGCAATTGTACTTTCAGGAATTGTTTGGGTTTTCTTACCCAGAAAAATTAAAAAATAATTTTTTGTTAAAAAAAACTCTACGTCATTTTTTTAGATTAGATTGAAAATAATTAATTAACATAATCAATGGAAATACTAATAATGGGAGGGGGTGTTGTAGGAGTTACAACTGCCTATCAATTGCTTAAGGATGGTCACCAAGTAACTGTAATTGACAGAGATAAGCCCGGAATAGGAGGGGCAAGTTTTGGTAACGCTGGATTAATAGCCACAGGACATTCTATTGCTTGGGGTTCTCCTAAAGCTTTAAAAATATGGTTTGATTCTTTTTTTAAATTTGATCCTGTTTTCCGCATGAAATTTCAGTTTGACTCACATTTTATTCGCTGGGGAATAAAATTTCTTGCACAATGCACAAATTCAAGAGCCAAAACAAATTCTTTAGCAAAACATTGTTTATCAAATTATTCTCAAAAAATATTGAATGAAGTTTTTGAAGAAACAAATATCCAATACGAAAGAAAAACTAATGGATTGATGTATCTTTATAGAAACCAAAAGAAATTGAATGATGGTTTTAAAAACATGAGAATACTCCTAGAAGCGGGTCAAAAATTAGAAATCCTTGACAAAGAAAAAACATTAAAAATTATTCCGGAGTTAGCATTTTCTTCGGACAGTATAGCTGGAGGAATTTATTCTCCAACAGATGAGTCTGGAGATTCACGCATTTTTACAGAAAAATTGATGGATGTTTGTAAAGAAATGGGTTGTAATTTTGAATCAGAAGTCTATATCGAAAGGATTGAGGAGGCTAATAGAGCTAAAATAAAACATGTTGTTACTAATAAAGGGCTATACAAAGCTGATCGATATATCCTTTGTTTAGGTGCATGGAGCCCACTACTTTTAAGGAAATCACTAGGAATTTGGCTATCAATATACCCTGTAAAAGGTTACTCTATCACCATTCCAGTTGAAAAAGGACATACACCTCCAAGTATTGGTGGATTACACGAAGAAGATTTACTAGGTTTTTCTCCAATGGGGGATCATTTCAGAGTAAGTTCAGTTTCTGAATTTACTGGTTATGATATAGGACATACCCCAGAAGATTTTGAACACATTCTTAAAACTTCAAAAAAACTTTTTCCGAATGCTGGAAATTACGAAAAAGCTAAATACTGGTCAGGATTAAGACCCATGACTCCAGAAGGCACACCTATTTTGGGAAGAGACAAACACTCCAATTTATTCTACAATACAGGACATGGGCATTTGGGTTGGACAATGTCATGTGGTACTGCTCGAATCACAGCAGATTTAA
>CACIWU010000103.1 GCA_902590435.1 uncultured SAR324 cluster bacterium
ATCCATACCTATCATATCATATTCTATCCATGCTCCATTTTCAGCTAATTTATATTGATAATCAATGTCATTGTGACTGGGATTCATATGACAAAGTATAATTTGTTTTTCCAGACATCCTTCTTCTTTAGCTATTTCTAAGACTTTAAAGCCATGACGCTCCCATCCTGGTAAATGAACACTTAAAGGTAATTTTGTCTTTTGAGATGCTATAGCCGCTCCCCTTAAAACTTTTTCCTCTTGATCTGTGAAGTCTTTACTTATACCTATTTCACCTATAATACCAATTTTTATTCCGGAATCTTCTACACCAATTAAAAATTCTTTCTCTATAAGCTCAGATATATTGTGTTTTGTGTAATCTTTAACATAATTAGGATGAGTCGGCTGTAAATAAAATCCTGATCCCATAATAATATTTAGATTGGTTTTTTCCGAAATTTCTCTTAGCACTTTTGGATTTCTTCCTATACCTATATTTGTAGGATCTACAACAGTTCTACCTCCCAGATTATAAAATTCTTTCAATTCTTCCGTAACTGCATCTTTATCATTCAAAATTATATTATCCTTATTTACAAATGGATCCATTTTCAATTCACCCAAAATTGCCATATTAACTTTTTCATTTGCCAGATACATTCTTTCTTTGCATGAAGGACAATGCCACCAACCAGAATTATTTGCAAAAATATGCTCGTGCATTAATGTAGTACCTAGTGAATCTATTTCAATTTCACCTTTAACAGTCATTACAGTTTGTGGCATATTTTTTATAAAGATTTAACTGATTTTTGGAAATATCTTCTATTTAACCATATTGCAAATAAGATAATAAAACCGGTAACAATCTGGGTATAGAATGGTGAAACATGTAATAAAATTAATCCATTCCCAATAACAGCAATAGTCATTGCACCCAATAGAGTTCCAGTTATAGTCCCCCTACCTCCGAATAGGTTTGTGCCACCCAAAACTACCGCAGCAATTACTTCCAATTCAAACATTACCCCAGCATTTGAGGAACCACTACCTAAACGTGCCGCAATTATAATTCCTCCAATTGAAGCGCTTACTCCACAAAACACGTAGGTAAGCAGTGTATATAACTTTATGTTAACACCTGATCTTCTAACAGCCTCACTATTAGATCCAATTCCTGTAATATATCGACCAAACTTTGTATTATTTAAAAGTACAAAACCAAAAATAATTATAGCAACAGCAATAATGGCTGGTACAGGAATTCCAAAAATCCATCCTCTTCCCAAGAAAATAATACCTAAATTTTTATCTATAGGTATGGTGAATCCCTCTGTCATTAACAATGCGATACCTCTAATCGCGCTCATACCTGCCAGAGTAACAATAAATGCGGGGATGCCTTCAAATGCAATAAAATATCCTTGAACTAAGCCACATACTACACCAATAAAAATTAATATAAAAATTACTAGAACCCAGTCTGTTTCGATTTTTAGTAAGATAGCACAAGTTGCATTTACAATAGCAAGAGTAGATCCGACAGACAAATCTATACCACCTGTCGTAATAACAAATGTCATTGCTGTAGCTGCGATCAGAATCGGTGCACTTTGGCGTAATAAATTTAGTACATTCCTTTGAGTCAAAAAAGAATCTGCAGTAAATGAAAAAAATGTCACCATCAAAACAAAAAATGAAAAAATACTAATAACAGAAGCATTTTCAAAAAAATATTCTTTCATATCCATTTTCTCAATCATAGACTAATGCTCAGTTACAATTAAGTTAACCAAATCTTGCAAATCTGTTTCGTTAATCAATTTGTCGGCAACTTTTTTACCTTCATACATTACCATCACACGATCACATACTTTAAAAATATCTTGTAAACGATGGGTTATAAAAATTACCGAGACACCTTTTTTACTAACTGTTTTTATCAAACTTAAAACCGCGTTAACTTCTGCAACAGCTAACGCCGAAGTAGGTTCATCCATAATCAAAACTTTCGGATCAAATGAAACTGCCTTACCTATAGCAATACTCTGTCTCTGGCCACCAGAAAGATTTTCCACTTTTTTACTGGAAGATGAGACCTTTATAGATAAATCATTTAATATTTTCATTGATTC
>CACIWU010000104.1 GCA_902590435.1 uncultured SAR324 cluster bacterium
AAAGGAACAATATCAATGAAAAAATGAAAAATAATATTTCAACCATAGAGCGCCAACCATTAATTGAAGAGTCAAAGATTTTGCGTGAAGAAGAATCTAGCAAGGAAGAGATTTTTCAAAATCTACTTGATCAAAGACTTATTCTACATAAGCAGGTTCCAAATCTAACTCATCCAGACGTACCAAAAGGATTTTCTGATAAAGATAACTTACCTATTAAGGAAGTTGGTATTAGACCTAAATTTGATTTTGAACCTAAAGATCATGTAGAGTTGATGGAGAATCTAGATTTGATAGACTTTGATGGGGGATCAAAAGTTTCAGGTCAAAAATTTTATTATCTTAAGAATCAGGCTGTCTTTTTGGAATTAGCTCTAGCTCAATATGCCTTGAATTTACTGCAAAAAGAAGGGTTCACTATCCATATCACTCCGGATTTGGCGAAAGAGCAAATTTTGGATGGCATTGGATTTAATCCTCGTGGAAAAGAAACTCAGATTTACTCTATAGAAGAGTCTGATCTTTGCTTAATTGCTACTGCAGAGATAACTTTAGGAGGTTTATTGAAAGATCAAATACTTAAATCAGAACAATTACCAATTCTATATGCGGGGCTTTCTCACTGTTATAGGACGGAAGCCGGAGCTGCAGGTCGAGAATCAAAAGGCCTATATAGGGTGCATCAGTTTTCTAAGATTGAAATGTTTGCATTTACTCATCCTGATAAATCAGAAGAAATGCATGAAAAAATGCGTGAAATTGAGGAAATGATTTATCAAGATCTCGAAATACCATATCAATTGGTAAATATTTGTGCAGGGGATTTAGGAGCTCCAGCTTATAGAAAATATGATATTGAGGCTTGGATGCCTGGAAGAGGTAAATGGGGAGAGGTAACATCTACCTCAAATTGTACAGACTATCAATCTAGAAGAATGAATATTCGTTTTAAAGACAGTAAAACAGGAAAAAATAAATTTGTGCACATGTTAAATGGAACGGCAATTGCTGTTTCGCGTACATTAATTGCACTAATTGAAAACGGACAACAAAAAGATGGTTCAATTAAACTACCTGGTTGTTTACATCTACCAGATATAACTTTACAAAATAGCAAGAATTAAATTTTTATCTTTTAATTATCATTATTTAGGACTAGCTTGAGATTTAGTTTTATAAATTAAACTTGCTAATAAAGGATATGCGAGGATTCTATATATTTATTTTATTAATTTTTATTTCACCAATTATTTATGCAGAATTACCTTTGGGAGTAGTTCCACCAAAAATTATGCTTGAGGGGGACTTGGGAGGAAGATTAGATGGGACAAGATGGAGCAGTGAAGAACTTGATTCTGGTAAAATTACTATTATGTTTTATGTTGATCCCGATGAGTCAGATCTTAACAATCACGTTAGCGAAGCTCTAAAGGCTGAAAAATTTCCATTAGACAAATATGGTTCTATTGCAATAATTAATATGGCTGCTACGTGGTTGCCTAATTTTGCACTTGAAATGAAATTAAAAAGTAAACAGGAAAACTATAAAAATACTGTCTATGTCAAAGATCTTCAAAAAATTTTGGTAAATAGATGGGGTCTAACAGATGACAGTAGTGATGTTATGGTTTTTGGCAAAGATGGGAAGGTTCTTTATAGTGTTGATGGGAAATTCTCAGACGATCAGGTAGTTGAAATTATAAATTTAGTTAAAGATAATTTGTAGATTAAATATAATTATCTCTTGTCCATTAAGTTTTTTTTATTCCTTTTCTTGCCTGAACAGCGAGTTCATCACATCTGTTATTCTCAGTATTAGTAGAATGACCTTTTACCCAGTGCCAAGAAATTTGGTGATTTTGACTGACTTTTAGCAGACGAAGCCAAAGGTCTTTATTAGCAATAGGTTTTTTCCCTTTGTTTTTCCATCCGTTATGCTGCCAGTTGCCAATCCAATTTTTTTCAAATGCGTTTTTAACATAAGTAGAGTCAGTATATAAATCTACTTTACATGATTTTTTAAGTACCTCAAAAGCTTTAATAACAGCTGTAATTTCCATTCGATTATTGGTAGAATGGTCTTCTGATCCAGAAAGCTCAGTTC
>CACIWU010000105.1 GCA_902590435.1 uncultured SAR324 cluster bacterium
AAGTTGAAGTTGTTCCTTCTTCGCTGGTATGACCTGCAGCTGCACCTCCAGGCGCGCTAATATTGTATAATGAACTGGTAGGAGCAGTTGGCGCAGCAGGAGCAACCGGAGGTTCTACCTTTAATGTACCCGCATTTGTTAAAGTTCCACTAAAATTAGCATTACCATTTATAGAAAGAGTACTGCTGTTCTCCACCTCAACATTTCCGATAGTTCCACCAAAACCGCTCCAGAAAATTGATGTTCCTTGTTTTATAATATAATTAAGCGTAAGGTCAGTTCCACAAGCAGTACTTTGAGTTGCACCTTCATACTCACCATAGGTTTCAGTGCTTGCAAGGTCACCATCTTCAGTCGTATAACAAGTATCAGAAGTACCTAATAGAACAGTAAAAAAAGTACCCACTCCTAATACCAAAGGTACAAGGAAAAATTTGGATTTCAAAATTTTTACTAAAATATTCATAAGTTTTTAATAAAAAATTTTCCTATACTAAACATTATTCAACTAATGAATTTTGTAGTGGTCCTGTCCACTGTAACAAGCTAGAAGACAAATTATCACCTATCGAGACATTGTCTACTCTAACAATTGAGTTATTATCTACTTGAATAAAAAATACTGCTTGTGGATCATTTGCTTCAGTTGTAGAAGCATCAAGATCATCCTTAAAATCATATGGGCCGAAAGTTAAATTATCAGTTAGTCCAGGCCCAGACAGTACAAGCTTGAAATTCTGCACATCTGTTTCACTAACATCTTCAACATAAAATAGGTACGTACCGTTTCCTACTTTATTGCTGTCCGTTGCCCATACCTGTGTCTCATTGTCAGAAGAACTACTGCCATCAGTAAGTTGTATGGTGTCTCCGGTAGGAGAATATTTTTTGTAAGCTGAATTACTATAAATCCAATACTGAAGCCCGCGTGAAGAATTATCAAAACTACTATTATCTTCTTCATTATGAGACCAGTCCGGGAAATAATATGAATGAAGATCTGGGTCCAAACCAGAAGTCCATGTAAGCGCTGCACACATGGTATTAGAGTCAATACATGCATCGTAATTAATTGTACCAAGCGTTGTTATTTTTGTTTCTTCATTCACTGTAAGTACTATTTGAATTTCATTTGAACCATGAACTAATGGCAATGATGCTGATGTGAAAAGTGTAGTGTAAGTTACATTGTCTGTGCCTTCAGTTTTTGTCCAATTTGAAAGTGCAACTGGAGGTGTAACATCTAAAATTGTACTTCCTCCTACCCGCTTTATTTGCTGCAGAGATACAATTTGAGTCACATTATCTTTATGTTCATTAGGCACATTCAGTACAAGCGTCCCACTTGCGGTAGCATAAGGACTTGTATCTATTTGAGTAATAGTTGTGTTATCATAACTCAGCCATTCAATATCTACAGCATTAGGGGTTAGTTTAACATCCAATGTTTCTGTATCGTTACTTACCAAAAATGCTTGTTCTTCTAGAATAAAACCCGTTAATTCAACTGCATAAGAATAAGAACTAAAAACTACATCTGAAAATACAACTGATTTACTTGCGTTGTCACTAGCTGTTATAGTAAATGAACTATTATCTACAAGTTGCCCCGTAGAAGAATTAATTTTTACAGTCCCCTTACTACCCTCCAGCATTCCAACACTACTAATACTACTTATTTTAAGAGTAACTGTAGAATAAGATGTCGTCCAAAACTCAACTGCAATAGTTTTAGAAGTAGTCTCTGAATCTACTGAAAAAATATCTGATTCACCAAATCCATCTGGCTCTTCATCTCCGGTATTTAGATCATCTAAAGAAAATGTATCACGAAAAAAATAAACACATAGCTTCAACTGAGTATCAAGAGGAATTAAAAATTCAGCCTCAAGATTAACTGGATCAACCAAAGCTCTACTATATTCTGTTCCAGAACTCGCAGTACTTGTCTCACATTTTTCAGCAGGCATTAAGATAGCTAAAATAGTTTCAGCATCTTGACTAGTCATATTCGAGACTTTCTTTGAGCTATTCATATTTGGGACTTTCTTTGGGCTATTC
>CACIWU010000106.1 GCA_902590435.1 uncultured SAR324 cluster bacterium
TTAAAAAATTAAGTTAATTTTAAATTAAAAATTTATTTCATCTACTGCAGCTACAACTTTTTCAGCTGTAATTCCAAAGTATTCGAAAAGCTCATTTCCCGGAGCAGAAGCTCCAAAGCTACTCATACCTATGAATTTACCTTTTCTACCTAGATATCTCCCCCAACTCTGTTCAACTGCTGCTTCCACTATTACAACAGGAATCTCAGGGTCAATAACTTGCTGACGATAATCCTCTTTTTGTGCTTCAAATATTTCCAAACAAGGCATTGAAACAACGTTAGCAAAAATATTCTTTTTTTTAAGCAATTCTTTAGCTTCTAAAGCTACCAAAACTTCTGATCCAGAAGCTATTAAAGTTATATTAGGTGATTTTTCTGCTTCAGAAATTATATATCCTCCCTTGGCACTTAAATTTTCTTCTGTATGTTTTATTCTTAGGCAAGGAACTCCTTGACGGGAAAGAGAAAGTATTGAAGGTGTTGAAATTGTTTTAACAGATTCAGCCCAACACTCAATCGTTTCAACAATATCGCATGGACGAAAAACATTCAAATTAGGGATAGCACGAAGACTGGCAAGGTGTTCCACTGGTTGGTGAGTCGGTCCATCTTCTCCTAATCCAATGGAATCGTGCGTCATTACATAAATCACTCTAAGGCCCATTAAAGCAGATAATCTTATTGCTGGACGGCAATAATCTGTAAATATTAAAAAAGTTCCTCCGTAAGGAACAAATCCACCATGTAGTGCAATTCCATTCATAGCTGCAGCCATTGCATGTTCACGGACTCCATAGTAAATATAACTACCAGAAAAATTATCTGGCATTATTATTTTTTGCTGATCGGTCTTTGTGAGATTAGACCCTGTTAGATCAGCTGAACCCCCAACCATCTCTGGAATACAATTAGTTAAAATTTTCAAAGTTTCTTGACTTGCTTTACGAGTAGCTAACTTTGTTTTGGCTTTCGAATGACTCTTTTTAAGTCCTAACAAAAGATCTTCCCATCCTGTTGGTAGTGTCCCTGAAATATAGCGTTCAAATTCCTCTTTCCTACCTGAATTATCTAAGCGCTTAGACCAAGCTTCTATTTTTGATCTCCTCATCGAACCTACTCTAAGCCAAGCATTTGCAATAATTTCAGGAATTTCAAAAGCGCTATATGGCCATTTTAAACATTTACGAATCTCTTCAATTTCTTCTTCACCAAGTGGGGCCCCATGAACTGAGGACTGTCCCGCTTTGTTTGGAGAACCGAAACCTATTATTGTTCTGCAGGCAATCAAAGAAGGTTTTTTTACTTCTTCATGTGCCCCATTTATGGCTTGAGCAATTGCATCAGGATCATGTCCATCACAAAAGGAAACGTCCCAACCAGAAGCTCCAAATCGCATAAGTTGATCATCATTTACCGCTAAATCTGTAGATCCATCAATTGAAATTCCATTGTCATCAAAAAGAACAATCAATTTACCTAATCCCAAACGACCTGCTAGAGAAGCTGATTCATGACTAATTCCTTCCATAAGACAACCATCCCCTGCTATTACGTATGTATAGTGATCGACTAGTTCAGTACCAAATCTTTGTTCGAGCATTTTTTCAGCAATTGCCATACCTACCGCATTGCCAATACCTTGCCCAAGAGGCCCAGTAGTAGTTTCAATACCCTCTCCCAGTCCATATTCTGGATGACCAGCAGTTTTTGAACCTAATTGACGAAATTTTTTCAGTTCTTCCAGCTTGAAATCTTCGAAACCTGTCAAGTATAAAAGACCATAAAGTAGCATTGATCCATGTCCTGCAGATAAAACAAAACGATCTCGATCTGGCCAAGATGGATAATTTGAACTAAAATTTAAGAAACGAGTGAACAAAACTGTAGCGACATCAGCCATTCCCATTGGCATACCAGGATGACCTGAGTTTGCTTTTTGAACAGCATCCATAGATAAAAAACGCAGTGCATTTGCCATATCTTGATGACGAAGTGAAGCATTCATAACTTTAGTTATTAGATA